>DASSOY010000028.1 GCA_035700025.1 Bacillales bacterium
AAAGAACGTCTCAAAGTCAGTCTGCTTTTCGAGCTGCGCTTCTAAAGCTTCCTGGCTGTACCCCGTCAACCAACGGATAATTTCATCGACTTCTGCTTTCGTCCGTCCTTTTTTCTCCGCCTTCGTCACATAATGGGGATAGACACTTGCAACACTCGTTGTATAAATCCTATGTTTCGCCATAATTTACCGCCTCGTTGTTAAGTTCACATTTTCTTCAGTTTACCACATCAGATTTAATAAAAATGCATCCGAAATGAGATCACAGTCTCACATCGGATGCCTATGAGAAATGGCGATTAATATTCACCTTTAATGACGAAATACGAGCCGCGAATCGTTCCTGCCAGCTTCGACTTCTGTCTGGCAAACTTAAACTTTCTTTCTAACTCCTTCGGAACTTCCATTCCTTCAGAAAGCTTAAAACCTACGGCCCGCTTTCCTTCCTCATCCATCGTATACATGACGTTGACCGTAAGACCATCCTCGTAAAACACGTAAGCCATTTTAATGTTTTCGACTTGGAATTGCGACGTTTCTAACGGTTTCGCCGCAAATTCAATCCCCCGTTCTTCTTTTAAAATGCGGTTCACATAATCAATCGTCTCTTGGCTTTCGCTTGCCGGTACCACTGTAAATTCATGCTTGTATTTGTTCATGAAATAACGAGCTTCATTCGCGCGCAATCCTGCAAGTGCTTCGGCTACAGGGGAAGACTCTAAACCGACCGTGGAAACATTTTTAAAATCGACGACATAAGACATGAGCCAACCCTCCTTTTTCTATTTCCTAACGACTGGAATCAACATTTCACCATAAAATAAACCGTCTTGCTGTCCCTTCACAACCGATGCATTGGGTCCGCCAACATATGCAACATCTGTTGCTTCTGGCAAGGCTTGTCCGAAAGCGATACCGGTGACCTTCTCATGCAACGCCTCCGCCGACTTATCTTCGCCTTTTACGACCACGTATTCCCCCTTTGGAAATTGGATCACTCTTGCTTCCTCTGGTGCATCCGATCCTTCTGCCAGGACGCCCGCATAATACATCAACTTGCCGTTGACCGCCTCCCAAAAGTCCGCCTTTTCCTTGCTAATGCCGGCAAAATCGGTGTAATGACTCTTGAGTTCCGTTCCCAAACCGATGACGATAAAGCTGTCTCTTTCTTAAACAGTATCATTTTTTGACATGGTTTTACGCTATTATATACCTATCAACGGGTGAAAAAAAGGGCAGTTTACACACTAGAGCGGTCGCGCAGCTAATGGCGATCTTGATTAACCATGTTTTGAAAAATTCCGGATGCTTTAACGTGCTTAGCTTTTTAAATGAGCGATAAGCGGTTTCTTGAACCACATCCAGGGCATCGTCTTTATTTTTGACATACAAGTAAGCCATCCGGTAAACGTCTCTTTCATATTCTTGGAAAAGCGTTAGAAAAGCCTCCTTGTCACCCTTCTGAGCTTTCGTAACCAATCGAATAATGTCATTCACCTTCATTTCCCAATATGTGAGGATTTACCCATTAGACGGCTGCGTTCGCAATTTGGCTTCAGCAGATTTCATTTCGCTGCGACGTACCCTTTGTAACATTTTGAAATTCCATTGTAACTTAACTGAACAATTAGGGTGATAAAATAAAATTTAGTATCATAGGGGGCTCTTTCAGTGATTTTACCTTCCATAATCTCACGGGGGGAGAGGCGTGGTTATGAAACGAAAAATGATCGGCGTCGCACTCGGGGTATCCGTTTCGCTAGCGATGACAAGCGTTCATCCGGCATCGGCGGACACACTCGATCAACTGCACAAGCAAATCAAACAAGTACATAAGAAAAAAGACGCCGCAAAAGCAGAAATCAACCAACAAAAAAGCAAATTGGACACCGTCCGCGAGCATTGGAATCAAGCGATTCAAAAAATGAACGAATTGACGAATGAAATCTCAAGCACCCAGCATCAAATCACTGAAAAACAATCACACATCGAACAGACCCAACAGAAAATTGACCAGTTAAAAAAAGAGATTGCAGCAACCGAAAAACGCATTAAACGCCGCAATGAGTTGTTGACAGAACGCGTGCGCTATATGTATAAAAACGGGAGCAGCGTGCCTTACATTCAGGTCTTGCTTAGAGCCCAAAGCTTCGGCGATTTGATTGACCGGGTATACGCGCTCAACTTGATCGTCAAGCAGGACAAGCGATTGTTGGACAACCAAATGGCCGATAAGAAAAAATTAGTGGCCGCTGAAGCCAACGTGAAAAAACAACTCGATTCTCTTCAGCATCAGCTGAATGATTTAAACCATTTAAAAGCACAATTGCATAAGAAGCAACAACAGCAAAAAGCACTGATTCAGCAGCTGAACTCGGAAAAAAATCAGGTCCAATCGAACATCCGTCATCAACAAGAGGCGTTAAAATCGATCCAATCGAAGCTTGAAAAATTAAAAGAACAAGCAGAACAACAAAAGAGAATTCTCGCGAGCCACCGCAGCTCCTCGTCCGTCGTCGTCGCGGCCCTTCGTTACCACCCGATTTCACCAGAGAAGCTGTATGCTTTTGTGAAAAATAAAGGTTCTGCATTTTCGCTAAACGACATCGAGACAATCTGCAACGTGGCAAAAGCCTATAACGTCAACCCAGCGCTGATGATCGCGATCACCGGCCAGGAACTCAATTTTGTTCAAGAAGGCACACCCTATGAGGCTATGAAACTCGCGAATCCCTTTGACGTCTTCGGCAGCTGGGCACTGTATCACACAACACTCGCCCAATCGGCAGCCTATGCAGCGGAGATCATTCAAGTCAAACTTTCCGTCCCGCCGCCGGCCGGCGAAGATCCAATCATCTGGATCAACGACTTGAACAACCACGCCGGACTCGGCGTCTACGCCACCGACCGACACTGGGCCTACGGCGTCCGCACTTTTTTTCGCGAGATCCAAGCTTATGTGTCTTAAAAGGTTTAAAAAAAAGCATCTGAAGTGAGGGTTGAGCCTCGCTTTCAGATGCTTTTTTCATGCGGCGACCTTCCTTTTTCCACTGCCTCAATCAAAGACCTGACGCAATTCAACCTGACCTTCCCCACGTCCCATCGGATCTGGACAGCGCATCGCCCAATCTATGGCCTCTTCTCTCGACTTTACCTCAAGCAGAAAGAACCCGGCAATCAATTCATTCGTTGGACTAAATGGACCTTCAGTAACCACTGGCTCTTCTCCTGGTTTTGGGTAGGAAATGCGAAGGCCATTTGAACTGGGATGAAGACCTTTCGCCATCACCCGCACGCCGGCTTCCATTAATTCCTCATTGTATTGATCCATGGCTTCCTGGAGCTCTAGACTCGGCATCTCTCCGGCTTCCGAATGCTTCGAGGCTTTGACAACCAGCATGAACAGCATTGATCTTCCTCCTTAAAAAACAGATGCGCAGGAACACGCATAGGGATATTCTTTTTGATAATAATAGTTTAGCTGTTGTTTGACGCGAAAGCTACAAACATTATAAGGTCCTTTGGGACACTTTTTTTCTATCTAGGTTTTAATTTGTTACGGCAGTCGAATGCCTTGCCAGTTGCTTACCTCGCATTGGCCATATTCATTATCACCTGCAGCCACCACCGTATCGTCCGCTTTAAGACCCACGGTATGCGCACAACCCGCCGCGATCGCTGCAATATCGCGCCAATGATCTACATTACATTGCCCGTACTCATTCCAACCTGCAGCGACCACCGTGCCATCCGATTTTAACCCGACGGTGTGTTTACTCCCTGCTTTTATCGACACAATATCGCGCCAACCGCTAACGTCGCATTGGTTATGCTTATTGATACCGACAGCTGTCGCTGTTCCGTCCGATTTCAGGCCAACGGTATGAAGGTAACCCGCGGATACGGCCGCTATGTCGTGCCAATCACCCACATTGCATTGCCCATACCGATTATTTCCCGCAGCCGCGACCGTGCCATCCATTTTTAAACCGATGGTATGCCAGTCACCCGCCGCAATCGCTGCAATCTCACTCCAATCACCTACATTGCATTGGCCTTCATTATTTCGCCCCGCAGCAACCACGGTTCCATCGGATTTCAACCCAATGGAACGCCGCCAACCCGCTGCAATGGCGGCAAGATCACACCAATCACTTACCTCGCATTCGCCATGGTTATTCCAACCGACAGCTGTGGCCGTGCCGTCCGATTTTAATCCGATGGTATGAGCGTTACCCGTGTTTCTCGCCATGTGGACACTGCCCGCTGCGATCGCAATCATATCGTGCCAGCCGTTGACCTCGCATTGACCAGATTTGTTGTCCCCCGCAGCCATTACCGTACCGTCCGATTTTAACCCAACGGTATGTCTTCGTCCCGCCGCTATCGTAGCTTTCGGCCACTTTTTCAGCTGTAAGGCCGGTTCTGTCGGTGAATTGTGATCCATAATTTGCCCCCTGCATGAACTTTTACTGATATTTGCTTAATATTTCTTGCGGAATATGACAGTAATCATTAGGGTATTTGGCTAATCGATCTTGATGTTCTTCTGCACTTCTCACATTGTTTGTCAGGGGTAAGACTTCGACAACAATACGGTCACGATCGGGTCTCTCACGAATAAACGCCTTCGCCTCTTCCAAATGTTTAGGCTCTTCACTATACACGCCTGTTCTGTATTTCTCACCGACATCCTGTCCTTGCTTATTCAAACTATAAGGATCAATGATTTCAAAGAAATAGCCCATTAACTCCGTGATCGTTACACGGCTTGGATCGAATCCTGTTTTGACACACTCAGCATAGCCGTCATAGTCTCCATCGAGTGTATGACTCGTTCCATTCGCTCTTCCCGCTTCTGTGAACTCAACACCCGGTAACGATTTTATAAAAGCTTGTACTCCCCATAGGCATCCACCCGCGAAATATACGACTTCCATGTTGGGTCTCCTTTTTGCTGAAATATAAAAATGAAATAGAAAAACAGCAGTCACTTATGATAAGGCTCCCCCCGTTTAATCTTAAAAGCCCGGTACACCTGCTCAATCAAAATCAACCGCATCAATTGATGCGGGAAAGTCAGCTTCGAAAAAGACAGCTTCATGTCGGCACGTTGCAAAACGGCGTCGCTTAGGCCGAGGGAGCCGCCGATGACGAAGACGATTTTGCTGCGGCCGTAGGTGGCGAGTTCGTCGAGTTTGGCGGCGAATTGCTCGGAAGTGAGCGGTTTGCCATCGAGGGAGAGGGCGATGACGTAGGCGTCGTTCGGAATTTTTATCAACAGGCGCTCGCCTTCGGCTTGTTTCACGAGTTCGGCTTCGGCTTCGCTCATGGACTCGGGGGCTTTTTCATCGGGAACTTCGATGAAGTCAAGCCTGGCAAAGGGTTTGAGCCGCTTCTCATATTCCGCGATTCCTTGCCGCAAATGCTTTTCTTTCAATTTGCCTACGCAGGCGATCGTGATATTCATAAGTTATCCACTCCTATAAACAGGCTGTCCACAATGGTTATCCACATATACACATGGATGTCCACATGTCGTGGCAGAACATGGGTTTGTCACAATATACGGAATTCCTTGGCAAAAAACAGGCCGGAGAGAGTCTCTCCGGCATGACACGTTTAGCTTGATTGCCCCAACTTGACGGTAACGGTCATCTTGTTGCCGTTTCGGTAGACGTCGAATTTCACTTCGTCGCCTGGCTGGAGTTTCGTGTACAAGTAATGCTTGAATTGTAAAGCGTTCTCGATCTTATGGCCGTTGATCGTGACGATCACGTCTTCTGGTTTCAATCCTGCTTTGTCTGCCGGACCTCCCGGTTGAATAGCACGAACAACGAGTCCGCGGTTCACATCATCCGGCAAATTGAACAATTTCTTGCGGTACGCATCCGGAAAATCAGACAACGGTCGATAGTAGATGCCAATATACGGACGAACAACCTTTCCGTATTTCTCGATTTCAGCAATGATCGGTTTCACCGAATTGATCGGAATCGCAAATCCGATGCCTTCCACTGACGTTTCGGAAATTTTCATCGAGTTGATGCCGACGACTTGGCCGGCAAGGTTGATCAAGGCTCCCCCGCTGTTGCCGGGATTGATTGCTGCATCCGTCTGAATGACTTCGGCGCTCCAATCCGGCTCCCCGTCACCGTCGACGTCTCTAGGAACGGTGCGGTTTTTCGAACTGACAATGCCCATCGTTACCGTTCCGGAGAACCCAAGCGGATTGCCGATGGCAATGACCGGTTCCGCGCGTTCCAATCCATCGGAATCGCCAAGTTCTGCCACCGTGCTTACCTTATCCGCATCCACAGTAAGTACGGCAAGGTCCATGACCGGATCTCTGCCGATCAAGTTCGCCGGAATCGTTTTACTGTTCTTCAAGCTCACTTCCAACTTTGTGGCGCCTTCCACGACATGGTTGTTCGTTACGATGTATGCTTTGCCGTCCTCTTTCTTATAAACGACCCCGGAACCGAGACCTTCCGGCTGCGCTTGTTGCTGGGCGAAGAAATCGCCGCTTTGGAAGTTAATGACGCCGACGACCGCGTCGGAAACTTTGTCGACCGCCTTTTCAGCGGCGGTGTTCACGTCTACGTTGATGGTTTTGTTCACCGTCGGCGCCGGTTGTTGATCCTTTTGTTCGGGCGTGACGTTCGCAGAGTCGGGATTCATGATGCCGATCGCCGGAAAGAGAAATGCCGAGATCAATACGCCGATGATGGCTCCGAGCAGCCCAGCGAAAAACCAGCCGCCGCGTCCGCCTTTTCGCGTCCCCCGACCGCCGGATTCGTTTCGTTCATAGTCTTGATCATAATAACCCACTGCTGTCACCTTTCCTTTCCATAACGTGCTGTCTGTATTATAGCGGATTTCTCTCCGTCAGCCGCTGAATGTGGGGAGATTTTCACATCTTTCATCCTATTACTACATTCCCCCAAATCGATGGCCCTAAACGGAGCTTTATACGGCATCCAGTTCTGTCGGTACAGCCGGGTCGGTATCGAATAAGCGAAGCGATCGTCCGACCTCGATGCCTCTTTCCCGCAACTTTTGCTCGACAGACATGCGGGCGAGCTCTTTCATGTTATTATCCTTGCTCAAGTGCGCAAGATAGACTTTATTCGTCTGGTCGCCGATCACCTCGGCGAGGGCTTCGGCCGAATCTTCGTTCGAAATGTGCCCAAGATCCCCGAGAATGCGTCTCTTGACGTTCCACGGATATTTGCCCGACATGAGCATGTTAATATCGTGATTCGCTTCAAAAATAAAACTGTCCGCGTTTCTCACCGTGCCTTTGATGCGATCGGAAACATAACCGAGATCGGTCGCCAGTGCCAGTTTGCGCCCTTCATGGTGAAAGACGAAAAACATCGGTTCGGCCGCGTCATGAGAGACGCCGAACGATTCGACGTCTATGTCGCCGAAAGTATGTACGGTTTCCGTGTTAAAAATGAATTTTTGTCCGGTGTCGACGTCGCCAATCGCGTCTTTCATGGCGTTCCAAGTTTTTTCATTTGCGTAGATCGGCAATTGGAAGCGTCTGGCCACGACGCCGAGTCCTTTCACGTGATCACTGTGCTCGTGCGTGACCAGAATGCCGTCCAATGTTTCCGGTTTGCAGTCAATTTGTGCCAGCAGCTCGGTTATTTTTTTACCGCTTAATCCGCAGTCGATGAGCAACCGCTGCTTGTCCGATTCCACGTATACGGCGTTCCCCGTACTTCCGCTCGCCAGCACACTGAATCTCAACCCCATCGTTTCACCCCGCCGTTTCGTCTTCTTGATCGGGAACTTGTATCGCTCCGTTAACGGCGTTGACGAAATACCATCTCGCCTTCTTCCCTGGACTAGGCATTACCTTCACATGCCAGTACGGAGCAAAAATTTTGGTGTCCCGATTCGCTTCTAATCCATTGTAATAACTCAACTCGACGTCTTCAACCTCACCGCCGGTCGAAATGTAATTATGATTGAACAATGCGTAGATCGCATTGATCGGGGAAAGGATCATTTTCTTCCCTGCGCTGTTTTCGATAGGGGTAATTTTCAAGTACGTTTGTTTATAATCCGTGATTTGACCGTTCGCATGAAAAAGTCGCAATGCCCCATTTTCAAAGGTGCTTTTCGCAAACACCGGATGATCCTTGTAACTTTGCACCAAAATGTACATTCCCGTTGACTCGTCCGTTTTCCAATACCGGTATTCGCCCCCTTGATACACATAGGTTTTCAGAAACGTGGCGAGCTCCGAAGAAAAAGTTTCGGAAGAAGGCTCGGATATGGCAAACGGCTTTAACAATTTAACAAAGATTTCCGCTTTATCGTTTCCTTGTCGAATGACCTGAACTTTCTTCCCTTCGATAAACTGCAAATCCCGTGCAAAAGGTTTTAATCGCGGTTGATTGATCTTCCCCTTGCCGCCTTTGTTGTCCTTTCCGCCATCCGGCGAGGGTTGCCCTTGATCATTCGGAACCGGAGTATCCTCGAAAAACGACACAAGTTCCCCTTTAATGTAGCTGGCTTCCTTGATTTGCGGAAGTTCCTCCGGATGGTACGTAATATTTTGATACTTCAGTTCGTCCTTCGCCGATTGTCCGTTCGAATCCTGTACCGGAATCGTAAATTGTCTTGCCTCATACAACCGAAAGCCAAGAAACAAGTCCAGGGCGAGGAAGGCGACGAGAAAAATCATTTTCGTGCGGCTCCAATTCATTCATCGCCCCTCCTTTCTTGCTCCTCGTTCTTTTTCAACAAATCGTCGATCGTTTGCCATCTCCCGTCATAGCGAACGAACCATTTCGGCGAGAATCGAATCGTCATCGCGTCCGGCGGATAATCCATATAATAGCCGACGGTCACGGCCGAAAGCTTCTCCAAATCCAAATCGGAACTTTCCAGCCGTTCCCACACCTGTTCGCCCGAGGGAAGTTCGACTTCCTTCTCGTCCAAAGGATTTTTGTCGAAGTTGATTTGAGATCTTCTGTATTCATCGATATCTCCGTTGACGAAAGAAACCGACAGCGTAACTGGATCAAAGCCAATCATCGATCCGCTGAAAACCGGCAGCGCCTTTCCAGACGCCATCGCGATCAACAATCGATAAACCACTTTCCCTTCCGCCACCGACACTTTTTCTTCCGGTTGCGAAAGGTTCATGTGAAACAACATGTAATCGTCCGTCCAACCATTATGACTGTTAATGTAGTCAAAGCTTTTCTGGATGATCGATTGGTCGTCCTTCGAACTGTTGCTTTTCGGTTGGTTCGTCCCGTGCAGCGTAATGATATGGTTCTTGACGATCATCACTTGAGCGTTCGACGTATAGACGTTTCCTTGGTGATCGACAATGTCCGGATACGTAAACAAAGCTCGCTTGAAATCTTCGTCCGGTATCCACCCGCCGTCTTGGCCGTCGCGGACATAACTCACTTGCGCAACTTTCGGATGCATCGGAAAATACAGCTCGCGGCCGTCGACCTTGACTTCCACATATTCGTCGCTGTTTTGAAACAGGTCTGAGAGATCTCCAAACGATATGCGATTCAATCGCGCGCGGGCGACTGTTTTATTCCCTTTTTTGAAAAATACTTTTAAATACGACGCATCTTGTTTCGATATATTGTAAATCACCATGCGATCAAAGTATAGTTCGGGGCCGTCGGCAATGTTGCTTTTCCGTTCGTCACGCGTTTCGGAAAGGTTGGCAAGCACGATCTTCCCGAACAAGTTCGTCGGAATCACGGATGGAAAAACGAGGGCAATGTGATCCCTGTCCGGTTCTTGCCAATTCGTTTTTTCTTTAATCGTCAAATTCGTAATCGCTTGCGGATACGGTTCAAAGTTGGTGAATACAGCATTTCTCACTTTTTCGTATACTTTGTCTACGCCCGTTCCGATCGACACGCCGTAATGTTTAGTGTCTTTATGATAGACCGCTTCGATTGGTTGCACGACGTCGGCGACATTTCGTTTGCCGTCCTCAACGAGCGCCGAATTGATCGGCTCCGTGTTTTCAGTCGTGCGGTATTGAAACTGGTACGTCCACAAATTCCACGTAAGAACGAAGCTCAAGCCGACGAGCAAGGTGAGCAGCAACGATTTAAACCCTTCCCAGCTCATAGACGGCACCTCCTTTCTTTTCTTTTACCGGTAAGGTCAAGTGAAAGGAGGTTCCCACGTTCCATTCGCTTTCCGCCCAAACTTCTCCGCCGTGAGCATGGATCATTTCCCTGGCGATCGCCAAACCGAGGCCGGTTCCGCCGAGCTGGCGCGAACGGGCTTTATCGACGCGGTAAAACCTTTCAAATATTTTCGTCGTTTTCGATTTCGGAATTCCGACGCCTTCATCGCTGATCGTTATATGCAAATGATGCTGCAGCCGCCTCAGCTGGAAAGTCACCGTACCGCCGTTCGGCGAATACTTCAACGCATTCGAGATAATGTTGTCAAGCACTTGCGTCATCTTGTCAACATCGATGGTCGCATACACTTTCCGGTTCGGCAGCTTTCGGACGAATTGAATATTTTCTTTCTTCGTCATTTCAAAACGATCGATTATTTGGTGGAAAAACTCGACGAAATCGACGCGGTTCAGTTCCAGTTTTGGATCTTTTGCGTCCATTCTCGACAGTTTCAACAAATCATTGACGAGCCGAATCATCCGGTCGGTCTCGTTTTGCGCAGTGGCGATGAACTTCGGCGCGATTTCGGGATCCTCGACCGCCCCTTCGCTCAACGCTTCCAAATAACTTTTCATCGTTGTCAGCGGCGTCCGCAATTCATGCGAGACGTTCGAAACGAATTCGCGTCGGTCTTGTTCGATTTGTTCCTGTTCAGTCACGTCGTGCAAGACGACGATCACGCCGTTGAACGGCCCTTCTTCTTTTTGGATCATCGAGAAATTCGCACGCAAAATATACTTTTGTTCCTCGTCGCTTAAATCGATGAGCCTCGAGGTGATGTTTTCATCCAAGCCTTCCCATGAGATCGTGTCCTCCAGCTTCAGCAACGAAAGAATCGGCATGCCAAAGACATTCTGCCTGTAAACGTTCAACATTTCTTCAGCACGATTGTTCATAAGCACGATATTGCCGTTTCGGTCCGTGGCAATCACGCCGTCGGTCATGTACGACAACACCGAGCGCAGTTTCTTTCGTTCTGCCTCCGTTGTTTCGTTCGCATTTTTCAACCGAGTCGTCATTTGATTGAATGCGGTCGCCAATTGCCCGATTTCGTCGTAGCCGTATACTTTGACTTTCTGCGTAAAATCCCCGTGCGCAATTTGCAAGGCATGCTTTCTCATCGCCGACACCGGCTGTGTGATCGTCCTCGACAAAAATACGCCAATCGCCGCAGTGGTAACGAGCGAAAGGACAATCCCGACCTCGAAAATATGAATGATATCCGAAATTTGTTTATAAAGATCTTCCATCGGCGCCTTGATCAAGATGACACCGAGAATTTCGCCCGAGTTGTTGTTCGGGTACAGTTGAACCGGCGAGGCATAAACATACATTCGTTTGTTCGAAGCCGTCCGAACCTCCATGTGCTGCGGATCACCAAGCAACAAGGCCTGTTGAACGAGTTGAGTTTCGGAAGTTCTCCTGCCGACGATATGATCGCGATTGTACGTGTTCGACGTTCCGAGCACGACCTGATTATCAGCGGAAATCACTTGCACGACTTGATCCAAGTTCTTGTTCGTGTTGGATAAGATGTTGCTCAAACTGTCCTGCAGCTCCCGGTTGTTGCTCAAGGAAGCATCTTTAATCAATTCAGCAACGGTAGGGCTCAACGTCGAAGCTTGATTTTCAATGGACGTCTTGAAATTCTCGCGTAATTCCTTGCCAAGCGTGCTTATAAAATAAACCCCGATCACCTGCATCGCCAGCAAGAGCAACAACACATAAACGAGCGCGATTTTGAAATGAATCGATCGGAAAAACCCGACTTTTTGCATGTGGAACTACTCCTGTTCCGGATTTCGCAAATAATACCCTACGCCGCGGCGCGTGACGATCCACGCCGGCCGGGACGGATTGTCTTCGACTTTCTCGCGGAGGCGGCGAACCGTTACGTCGACGGTCCGGACGTCCCCGAAATAATCGTAACCCCACACGGTTTGCAGTAAATGCTCCCGCGTCATGACCTGGCCGAGGTGCTTCGCCAAATAATGCAGCAATTCAAACTCGCGGTGCGTAAGCTCGATCGACTCCCCTCGCTTCGTCACGAGATAAGCGTCTGGATGAATCGAAAGGTCGCCGATGACAATTTCGCTCATTTCGTTCGGACTCTTCTCGGCTTCCTGCTGATGGCGGCGCATGTTCGCTTTCACCCGCGCGATCAATTCACGGGCACTGAACGGCTTCGTCACATAATCATCTGCGCCGAGCTCAAGACCCAGTACCTTGTCAATCTCCGAATCTTTTGCCGTCAACATAATGATCGGCATTTCATGTGTCTTGCGAATCTCACGGCATACTTCCATGCCGTCCCGGTTCGGAAGCATAATGTCGAGCAAAATCAAGTCGAACTTTTGCTGCTCAACCTTTTCAAGCGCTTCGTCTCCGTCATAGGCACACGTCACCGAGTACCCTTCTTTTTCTAAGTTAAATTGCAAAATATCCGCAATCGGTTTTTCATCATCTACGACAAGTACGCGTTTTTCCATACAACACGCCTCACTTTCGCTTTTATCTCTCCTATTTTATCATATTAAGGAAAAGCTTTAAATCTAAGCCTCGCGAAGGGAAAAATCAACCATTTTCCATAAAAAAATCCCGGGCTTTCTCCCGGGCGAAAATGATGCGCTAGTCAATCCGTTTCAATTGAATCACGACATGGTCATATTCGTTGAACAGCGATTTGTGAATTTCCAGCAAATCTCCTTTTTTCAACACAATGGTATAACTGCTTTTATTTATAAAGGAATAGGCACTGCGCGCCGTTTCTTCGTAACCGGGCATGATTTTTATCAATGGCTTTTGATCCAGTTTCTCCCCGGCTTTGTTCGTGCAGCTCAATTTATATGTTCCTGCGCGAATCTGCTCACCAATTTTATAAAATCCGGAATGGTGGATCATGTATGTATCATTTGCCTTGATCGAAAGCGGTTCGTATGTGGCGGGCAGCAATTGAACCGTCCCTTTGCCCTCGATCAACACATGCGTGTTTTTCTTTAAATGCCACCCAAGCAGCTGGTCCGCTTCCGAAAGCTGCACTTTATCGAACGCCGGTTTTCCTTCAAGCGCTTTAATGTCATAGAACCCCGGTTTGACTGATTCATTTTTTCCAACCAAATAATCCCCTGGCCTTAACAGCACAGGCTTAGACAAATCGACAGCCGCCTTTGGATGAATCAGATCCATGAGCGGGTTGTAAATGGTTTTCAAGAGAACAACGGAAAACAGACCGGCAAGCAGAACGAACCCGATGCCTTGCATTTTATTCATGGAACAACTGCCCTTCCGCCATTCGCAATCTTACATCACAAAGCGGTGCGATATCTTCTTGATGATGGCTGGCGATCAAAAGGGTTGCGCCGCGCTCCTTTTCTTCCATAAAGACTTGATGAACGAGCGAGATGCCGTTTTCGTCGATCGCATTCGTCGGTTCGTCAAGCAACAAAAGATCGGGTTTTTCGAAGATCGCCTGTGCGATGTTCAATCTTTGCTTCATCCCTAACGAAAATTTCTTCACTTTTAATTTGGAGTAAGGATCCAGTCCGACTCTTTCAATGGCTTGAATGATATCCTCAGTGGAAGCAGTTTTATTGATCTTCGATAAGATGCGCAAATTCGTAAACGCATCATATTGCGGAAGCAGCTCCATATGTTCGATGATCACCCCTGCATTCGGCGGAAACGACACGTCTTTATGCAGTTGTTTCCCGTTAATGAAGATTTCTCCTTCCGTAGGAACCATAAGTCCCGCCAGCGCACGAAGCAGCATCGTTTTTCCGGAACCGTTTCGCCCGAAAATCCCGTAGATCGTCCCGCTTTCGAAGGTTTCGGAAATGTTGCGTAATATGGGCTTCCGTTTCAATTGCTTGCTGACGTCTCTCATTTCGATCATTTTCACTCGTCCCCCTCAGTAAATATCCATTCTTTTAATTCTGTAAACCATCGCCATCAAGATGCCAGCTTGCAAGACAATCAAGATCGTGAAACCGACGGCCGGATCGATGACTTCTGTACGCCATACAGGAAATCGACTGATTCCCGTGCGGAAACCCATTGCGTAATTCGGCAAGAACAAATAACAAATGGTGTTCGGCGCATCGGCAAAGATGAGCCGTTGGGCAATTAGAACAGACAAAATGATATAAAAATTCGTGAGGAACGGGGCAATCCTCGATGAAACATACAATTCCAACAAGATTTGAGCACCGAACACGGTCAGCAGTGTAAAAAAATACATCCCGAGTTGACCTGCCGATTGGGCTGAAAGCGGCGTTCCCGGCTCTTGAAAGGTGAGAAACCCTTGCATCACCACAAAAACAGCCAAAATGACGATGAACTTCAAATACCTTTGAACCGCCCATTTCGATTTGCTGAACTTTCGCACGATCAGGACTTTTCCGTAGCTTTGGAGCCTGTCACTTAAAAAGCCGGAGAAATACAAGCTCATGCCTGCAACCGGCAAAAACCAATACATCAACAGCTGCGACACGATCGGAAAAGAAGCGGCGATCGGAACGCCGTCCAAAAAAGACAAATGCGGGCCGAAACTGCCGAAACGACGCATCAACAGGGCTTGCAGAACGATCGTCACCAAAACAAACAACCCGACTTTCGCGTTCCGTCTCATGATGTAAAATCCTTCCGCAACAAAACGACTGAACCCATGAAACAAAACCCGAGACCGAGGCTGAGTTGCCTGACATAAGTCAACAGAACGTCAATCCCCGTCCATTTCCGCTCTATTAAAAATTGGAAGAGGACCATGTCGTTCAACGGCTGCCATAGCGTTTCCGGAGACAAATAAAGCTTTCCGACGAAATAGACCGCTCCTAGCAAGAATGCGGTAAAAAGCATGGCCGCACCGACGGAATGGCTGAGATCATGAACGAGTCTATACAAGAGGCCGACCCAGAAGAAATAACAAACGAGACCGACCATGTTCGCCAATGCAATAGATAGAAAACGACTCTCGTTTAAAGCCTGCCCGTCCAAGAAAACATAGCTCCATCCGACATTGACGGACAGATGGCAAATAGAAAACAAGACAGATGCCGCCAAAATCCTCAAAACTACAGCCCGGTATAAAGTCATTCTAGAGCGTCGTCTGATGATCGTGTAAGGGCGCTCTCCAAGAAATAAATGATTGATGAACAGAAAGAACGGAATAGGATAAAACAAAGCCAGCGACCGAATCGAGTTGAAACCGTGTGCCGTATTATTCATCCAATACAACGCTTTCGGAACTGGCAATGACAAATACTTGCCGTTCTGCTGCAGCCAAAGCATCGTAAGATAAGCCAAAATTCCGGCAACCGCCATGACCTTGTTAGTTTTCATGAAACTTCCACTCGTAAATAAAAGTAAAAACCGCAACAACGATGAACACGGTCAACGAAAAGAGGAAGGTGGGAACAAGGACGTCGAATCCGTACTCGGCAAACGGTTGAAAGACGAGCATCAACGAAGGGTCCCGCAAAACGAGCAGGAACCAAATAAAAAAGGCCGCCGTATAGGCAAATTTCCGGTCGGCGAAAAACAAGCTCACCGAAGCCCCGAGCATTCCGGCGCATCCCGCCAACAAGCTGGCCGCGAGCGAAAACAGGAGGACCGTCAAATACGGGTGAGCGATACTTAAAGAGAAAAGTGAACGATCCGGCATCTTGATTTCCTCCAGCCCGTGCATCGACGTTCCGTTCGCAAAAAACAAGAAACACAACGCGAAGTTCACAAAAAGGGCGGTGAACAAAACAGCAAATGAAACAACAAATGAGGTCATTAATTTTTCCAAAACGTAGTTTTTTCGTCCCGCTTTGCTGATAAGAAGGTTCCGATAACCGGTCTTTTTGTCTTGAATTGCATCCTCGGCTCCTATGAGCAAGCTGTAAAACGGCAAAAACCAAAGCAGCAAAATTTGCGCAGTATGACCAATGGTCGAGCCCGACAGGAAAAAAGCAGATGCCGGATGAAGCTCGACGCCGAATCGCAGTTTCTCACGCAGCAATTGAGCAAAATCAACCAAAGGAAGCAACAAAACGAAGAGAAACATGTAACGACTTAATTTGTTATGCAGCAATCGTTCCAAATGACTTCGAACCATGAAACGTTCTCCTTCCCCTTTTTTTCTTTGAAAAGCGCACGGGATCCCCGCAAGCTTCTACTCTTTGGATAGGGAAATCAGGAAAAAAGTTTCAATAAAATAAGAGACCGCTTATAGCTCCGAGTTGAAAACGATGATGAAATTTGTAATGGGAAAAAGAGGAGAATGAAAAGAACCTCCAGCTATTGCTGGAGATTGGATATAAGTGAAGTTGATCTTTGAAATTTTTAAAAACAAATCGTTTTCTTTATAAGCCCACTCGATCATTTGAAAAGAACCGTTGTCGATAAACTCGGCAGTCGTCCCATCCTTTAATGTAATCCTTTCTTGATGAATATAGTCTTCTTTGTTAGAGCCATTAAGTTTTTTTGGAATCCCGCTCAAGACTGTAACTTGACCCATCACATGGTTCACTTGAAAAGGGAGTTTAGTCGGCATTTTCATTTTGTCTTTTAACTTATCTGGAATTTTCCCCAAAGCTTCATTTAATGGGATAAAACCCGGAAGTTTTTTAACGCCGCTCGTTTTCTTTTCTCCCTGTTGCTGTTTTTCTTCTGGTATATCTTTGGCCGGATTATGTGGATGACTTTGGAATACTTCTTCAGGTGCATCATTATATACGTCTTTCAGATCAATCCCAGCAATTTTATAACCAACAACTACACCGATCAAAGTGATAACAATCGTCGGAACGAGAATTCATTTCCAAGACATCTAATCACCCTTTCTAGTAATATAGTTGGAAGTCAGAAAACATTTGATACTTTGTGGCTGTCTTGTAATATGCCGATATACCGTAACTGCCCATAATTTGTAACAAAGAAGTTGGTGACCCGTCACTGTTGTCCAGTGCCCAGACATTTAAATCAATATAAATATAAGGATCGTCCCTTAATTCAACGCCGTTATAATCACCTGTCCAAAAAACATCCTGGCTATTTGCGTTGTCACTTATCCATTGATACATCCAGTATGGGCGACCTGTATCGATGTAATAAGCATCCCAAACCTGATAATCAAATTTCGCCCAGTATGCATCGCTATTGTATCCCTATGGGTATGCTCTACTGGAAGTTCCATTGATTGTAGTTGTAGTCGGTTGCATACAAGTAATCCTTGACACATCGTATAGGTACCTGGATCGTAAAGTCTGTAGGTATTTCTTTCGGTTTCTACACTTGCCGGTACACTTTCTCCATTAAACCCGCCAATAACTGTAAATCCTGCAACGAAACCCAAGACAAGAACAAACGCTAACGCTTTTTGACTACTTAAAAAAACCTTTAACATTTAGTAAACCTTCTTCTAAATCTTGCAATCGTCAGGTACTACAATGCTTGTTACCTCTTTCTTCAACGAATTTCGATTACATTTTAATCATAAACCGATATCTTGGAGGTGGGGAGGGTGCTTTTTTTACCCCTACTTTTTACAAAATTCCCAATTTTCTTGCCTTAAGTGCAGCATCAACAAGGCTTTCTTCAATCATTTTCCGACGAATTTTTCGAATGTCGCTTTTTACCGTATTCTTAGATTTATACAATTTTTCCGCTATTTCGATCAGGTATACCTCATATGAACCAAACGGATATTTCCTTTCACATCGTATACACCCCGTCGAGAAACTGTACTTACTACTATGATATTCATTATTCCTTTTTATGGCAACCATTAATTGGCTGTATTTTCAACAAACTGAAAAATGAGTATTTTATGCTAGGTTAGAATCCTGATATAAGGTAAGACAGGTGGGCAGCAAAACTTAGTGGCAAAAAAATAGAGTGGAGATTAAAATCTCCACTCTGATGTCTATTAGGCATATACGCCGCGAAGCAAATGCGTTTGTGAGCGGTCCGGCCCGACCGAGAAAATGGACAACGAAATGCCGGTGAGCTCAGTAATTCGCTCAAGATAGTGGCGCGCGTTATCCGGCAAATCGTCGAGCCGTTCGACGCCGGTGATGTCTTCCGTCCACCCCGGCATTTCTTCGTACACCGGCTCGCATTCGGCGAGCACGTTGAGACTGGCCGGAAATTCTTCGATTACTTTGCCGTTATGGCGGTACGCGGTGCAAATCTTAATCGAATCAAGGCCGGTAAGGACGTCGAGCGAATTGACCGACAAGTCGGTAATGCCGCTCACGCGGCGAGCGTGGCGGACGACGACGCTGTCGAACCAGCCGACGCGGCGCGGCCGGCCGGTCGTCGTTCCGTATTCGTTGCCGGCCTCGCGAATGAAGTGGCCGGTTTCGCCCTCGACTTCGGACGGAAACGGTCCGTCGCCGACGCGCGTCGTGTACGCTTTCGCAACCCCGACAACATGGTGAATCTTCGTCGGGCCGACACCGGCACCGATCGAGACTCCGCCGGCAACCGGATTCGACGAAGTCACAAACGGATAAGTACCTTGATCGATGTCGAGCATAACGCCCTGGGCGCCTTCAAACAAGACACGGCGGCCGTTGTCGAGCGCGTCATTGAGTACGACGGACGTGTCGCACACATATTGTTCCAGTTCTTTGCCATATTGCAAGTATTCTTGCAGAACGTCTTCGAGTTGAAACCCTTCGACTTCGTATACTTTCTCAAGCAAACGGTTCTTCTCTTGTAAATTGCGTTCGAGCCGCTCAGCAAATTCAGCCGGCTCGAGCAAATCGGCGACGCGAATGCCGATGCGCGCGGCTTTGTCCATGTACGCCGGTCCGATTCCTTTTTTCGTCGTGCCGATTTTGTTCGTACCTTTGCTTTCTTCCTCAAGCACATCAAGCTTGTGGTGATACGGCAAAATCAAATGGGCCCGGTTGGAAATCCGCAAGTTGGCTGTCGAAACGCCGTGGCCGTGCAAATAAGCGAGTTCCTCGACGAGCGCCTTCGGATCGATCACCATCCCGTTGCCGATCACACAAATTTTATCTTTATAAAAAATGCCCGACGGAATGAGATGCAGCTTGTATTTCGTGCCGCCAAATACGATCGTGTGCCCCGCATTGTTGCCGCCTTGATAGCGGGCGATCACTTCCGCCTGTTCCGACAAGAAATCCGTGATTTTCCCTTTTCCTTCATCGCCCCATTGTGTTCCTACTACTACAACAGATGACATCGTTCCCCACCTCCACATAATCCACGCCCAGTTTATCAAGATTGTCTGGAAAAGTCAATGGAAACCCGAACATTCATGACTTTAGAAGGTGTTTATGTTCGTTTTTTCCAAGATCAATAAAAACCTCTTATCCATAACAGGACAAGAGGTTCATCAAGCCGGCGGCGCACTTTGTTCCCGGTGCGCCCGGTCCAAATTCACAAATTTGTTGTATTCTTTAATAAATGCGAGTTCCACGGTTCCGACAGGTCCGTTCCGTTGCTTCGCAATGATGATTTCGATCATGTTCTGATCTTCCGACTCTTTGTCGTAATAGTCGTCGCGGTACAGGAACGCTACGATATCAGCGTCCTGCTCGATGCTGCCCGATTCCCGGATGTCGGACATGATCGGCCGTTTGTCTTGCCGCGATTCCACGCCGCGGGAAAGCTGACTAAGCGCGATTACCGGCACTTCCAACTCCCTGGCGAGCCCTTTCAGCGTACGCGAAATTTCCGACACTTCTTGCTGGCGGTTGTCCCGCGAACGGCCGCTTCCTTGAATGAGTTGCAAGTAGTCGATCAAGACGACACCGAGCCCTTGCTCCTGCTTCAAGCGCCGGCACTTGGCGCGAATTTCGCTCACGCGAATGCCGGGTGTGTCATCGATGTAGATGCCGGCTGAAGAAAGGCTCCCCATCGCCATCGTCAGTTTCTGCCAATCATCATCCGTCAGGCGCCCCGTCCGGAGCCGCTGCGCGTCGATGTTGCCTTCCGCGCACAACATCCGCATGACGAGCTGCTGCGCCCCCATCTCCAGGCTGAAGATCGCGACGTTCTCTTCCGTCTGCGTTGCAATGCTTTGCGCCATGTTGAGCGCAAACGCTGTTTTCCCGACCGACGGTCTCGCCGCAACGATAATGAAGTCGTTGCGTTGAAAGCCAGCCGTCATCCGGTCGAGTTCGACGAACCCGCTCGGAATGCCGGTCACCTCGCCTTTGCGGTTTTGCAGCATTTCGATGTTGTCGTACGTCTCCACGAGCACGTCCTTGATCGCCTTAAACGCGCTCGAATTCCGGCGTTGCGACACTTCGAGAATCGATTTCTCGGCATCGTCGAGAATCGTCTCCACTTCTTCCTCGCGCATATAGCCTTCCGATACGATGTCGGTCGCCGTCCGAATCAACCGCCGCAATAACGACTTTTCTTCGACGATGCGGCTGTAATATTCGATGTTCGCGGCAGTCGGCGCCGAGTCCGCAAGCTCGCTCAAGTAGGAGACACCGCCGACTTCTTCGAGCAACCGTTTGTCCTTCAATTCTGAAGTGACCGTGATCAAGTCAACCGGTTCATTCTTGTCGGTCAGCTCCAGCATGACGTCGAAGATGCGCTGATGAGCCGTCCGATAAAAGTCTTCAGGCATCAGCCGTTCCGACGCCAGGCTGATCGCTTCCGGTCTGAGGAAGATCGCGCCAAGCACCGCCTGTTCCGCCTCAATGTTTTGCGGCGGCGTACGATCGGCAAACAAATCAGTCATTCGTGGACACGCTCCTTCTAGTTCCCGTCGACGACATGAACGTTTACGACGGCCGTCACTTCCGGATGCAGCTTCACCGGCACCTTTGTATATCCAAGTGTACGAATCGGCTCATCCAATTCAATCTTCCGCTTGTCGATTTGAATACCTTGTTTCTTCAGTTCTTGGCTGATCTGCTTATTCGTCACCGCCCCGAACAACCGGCCGCCTTCGCCGGATTTCGCCGTAAGCTGGACCGTCAAGCTTTCGATGTTCCCCTTCAGCCGTTCGGCTTCCGCACGCTCCGCTTCTTCCCGCTTGCGCTGCTTTTTCTTGTCCGCTTCCAACGCGTTCAAATTGCCTTTCGTCGCTTCCTTGGCAAGACCGTTCGGCAAAAGGTAATTCCTGGCGTATCCGTCCGAAACATTCTTCACTTCGCCCTTTTTTCCTTTTCCCTTCACGTCTTTCAACAAAATCACTTTCATGACTCGTCTCCCCCTTCGAGCGTTTCGTCAATGATCGCTTTCAGCTGGTTCACGGCCTCATCCAAATCGTCGCCTTCAAGCTGCGCCGCGGCATTCGTCAAATGGCCTCCGCCGCCGAGCGCTTCCATGATCATCTGCACATTCATGTCGCCGAGCGAACGCGCGCTGATGCCGATTTTGCCGTCTTCGCGCCGACAAAGCACGAACGACGCGTTCACCCCTCTCATCGACAACAACGTGTCGGCAGCTTGCGCAATCAACACTTGATCCAACCGCTGATCGTCACTCGCTTTCGCGATGGCGAACCCTTCGCGGTACAACTCCGCGCTTTCAAGCAGTTTTGCGCGTTGGAGAAACGCTTTCAAATCATCGCGGAGTAATTTTTGCACGAGAATCGTATCCGCTCCGCGGCCCCGCAAATAAGAGGCAGCATCAAACGTTCTCGATCCAGTGCGAAGCGTGAAACTCTTCGTATCGACAGTGATGCCGGCCAGCAATGCGGTGGCTTCAAGGACGTTCATCCGCAGCCGGCTCGGTTGATATTCGAGCAGCTCGGTCACGAGTTCCGAGGTCGAGGACGCATAAGGTTCCATGTACACAAGAACAGGATCTTCGATAAAATCTTCTCCACGCCGGTGATGGTCGATAACGACGACATTTTCCGTTTTGTTGAGCAGGCGCGGCTCAATGACCATCGACGGGCGGTGGGTATCGACGACTACGAGCAAACTGTTCGGCGTCGCCGCTTCAAGGACGGCATCGATCGAAAAGAAGCGCGACCAGAGCGAACCGTCTTTTTTGATTTCCGTTAATAGACGCTCAATGCCGGTACCATGCCCTTGTTTGTCGAGGACGATGACGCCTTCCTTGTCGTTCGCTTCGGCGATTTTTAAAATCCCGATGCATGCTCCGATCGCATCCATGTCCGGATGTTGGTGTCCCATGATGATCACTTTGTCACTCGCGAGGACAAGTTCCCGCAGCGCGTGGGAAATGACGCGCGCACGCACGCGCGTCCGCTTTTCGATCGGATTCGTTTTCCCGCCGTGAAAAATCACCTTGCCGTCCGTCCGTTTAATGGCAACTTGGTCGCCGCCGCGGCCAAGCGCAAGATCAAGCCCCGATTGGGCAAGGACGCCGAGTTCCGGCAAAGTTGCATTTCCGGCGCCGATCCCGATGCTCAACGTCAACGGCACATTTTCCCTGGCTGTCGATTCGCGGACTTTGTCGAGCACGCTGAATTTGTTTTTTTCCAAACTTTCGAGCGCCCGTTGATTCAGGACGGCAAAAAAACGCTCCGAGTCGATGCGCTTTAAGAAAATGCCGGTTTCGGTCGCCCAATTTTTCAAAATCGAAGTGACTTCGCTGTTGAAATGGCTGCGAACTTGGTCGTCCATCCCTTGCGTCAGTTCCTCGTAGTTATCCAAGTAAATAATGCCGAGCACCGTTTGTTCCTCGTGGTACACTTGCTTCAACTGCACCAATTCGGTAACATCGAAAAAATACAGCAACCGTTCGTCGCGATTGAAATAAACGCGAAATTTCCTTTTGTTGATCGTTAAGATCTCTTGTTCGACTTCGTTTTGCAAGCAAGGAATAAGATCTTCGGAAATGTGGTTCAAAGAATTGCCAAAGAAAGATTCATCCCCGAGCAAGGTTCCAATGTATGCGTTCATCCATTCGATCTGGTAATGTTCATTATACAGTAAAATCCCGATTGGCATTTCTGTCAGAGCCTCGTCGCC
The DNA here is from genome assembly GCA_035700025.1 of Bacillales bacterium. Classification (NCBI taxonomy): domain Bacteria; kingdom Bacillati; phylum Bacillota; class Bacilli; order Caryophanales; species Caryophanales bacterium. The sequence continues at coordinate 23,111 of DASSOY010000028.1, forward strand.
GAGTTTTTTCACCCGGTGGGAAAGCGTCGAAACATACGACTCCAATTCTTTCCGGTGACGAAGCTGTTCCCGAACCGCCAAGAAAAGCAAAACGGCCAGAGTGACGAGGCCAACGGCACCCATCGGCCAATTATACGCAAATAAAATTAGGACGCACAACAACGCAATAAGAAAGACACCGCCGAAAATGTACTCGAAGAGACGGTTTTTCAGTTGATCCGGCATACGTTAAGCCTCCATTTCGGGCATCAGGAAGAGCGAAGTCGGTCACGCATTTGGAATCCAAGGTCGATCACGCCGACAAGCCTGAAAATCATGCCGGTCGCCACGGACAAAAGAACCAAAAGGATCAACGTGAGCCCTTTCAATCCTTTTGACCACTTCCGCAAATGCATGTAAAAGAAAACAAACGAAAGTCCCTGTATAAACATGACGACCTGCAAGACAACAAGCAGATTATAATAAACAATAGACCCAACCGATCCGGCCTCGAAACCATGGAAAAATCCTATGATGAGAATGATCAAATAATACCATAAAAAACTTTTCGGAAACTGCCACTCGCGGAAAGGCTTCCACGGCAAAACATGGTCGCCCAGTCCGATTTTCCTTAAGACGGGGGTCGCGGCCAATTGCGTAATGAGCGCATACGTTGCACCGGCAAACGCGAGAAGAGCAGGAGCCAAGTATCGATACAACGCCAACTGCTGTTCAAACATCTCGAGATTCCGTTGCGAACCACCGCCCATCGTGTGCAACAATGATTGCGAATCCCGCATCGCCTGCCGCATCGTCTCCACCGTTTGATTGATTAAATTCAGGTCCCAAATAACAATGGTCAAAATATAAACGAGAATAACGCCGGCCGTATACGTGAGTGCGCCTCCGAGCAAGATGCCGAAAGCGGGACGTTTTTGCCGGTATAAAATCCCTGCCACGGTTCCTCCGCTTGCAAACAACAAGGAAAAAAACAACCCCCAGATGCTGCCGAAGAGCAGGCCGATCGCCATGCCGCATCCCCATAGCGGAAGCGCCGACCGCGTGCCGTTTCGAATGATGTAAACGATGAACGGCAAAGGTAAAAACCAGACGCTGACGATGCTAACGACAGGCACGTACAAGGCAAGAATCAGCAGGATGCCGTACAACGCGGCCGCCATGGCTCCTTCCGTCAATCGATTACTTCGTTTCACCTTTCATTCCAGCCCCTTTCGCCAGCCGGTTGCAATTCCGCAGCTGACACGATCTCCCCTTTGAGTGGTAAGAAAAAACAGCAAGACGAACTTGCTGTTTTTCCGTTAATCTTTTGTATAAGGCAACAGAGCCATTTGACGGGCCCGTTTGATCGCTCTCGTCAACGGTCTTTGATATTTTGCGGAAGTTCCCGTAACGCGACGCGGCAAAATCTTCCCACGTTCGGAAATGAAGCGCTTCAGCAAATCTACGTCTTTGTAATCGATGTACTTGATTTTGTTGACCGTAAAATAACATACTTTACGGCGACGTCCTTTTCTTCCTTGACGCGGCATCGAAATCCCTCCTTAACGTTAAAATGGCAAATCGTCATCGGAGATGTCAATCGGTTTGCCGTCATTGGCAAACGGATCGTCCCCGTAAGGAGTTTGATTTTGATTTTGATTTTGTCGGTTTCCACCGCCGTACGATTCTTCCGGACCTTGCTGAGGACGGCTTCCACGCGGTTCCAAAAATTGGACCCGGTCACAAACCACTTCTGTCATAAACACTCGGCGGCCTTCATTATTTTCAAAGCTGCGAGTTTCTATGCGGCCTTCGACTCCGGCAAGACTGCCTTTTTTCAAATAATTGGCGACGTTTTCCGCCGGGCGCCGCCACACGACGCAACGGATAAAGTCTGCTTCGCGCTCACCTTGCTGGTTCGTGAACGGTCGATCGCAGGCCAGCGTGAAAGTCGCGACTGCAACGCCGTTCGGCGTATATCGAAGTTCCGGATCCCTCGTCAATCTTCCGACAAGAACGGTACGGTTAATCATCAAAATCTCCTCCCTATTCTTCTACACTCTCTTCGCGTTCGTCGCGAATCGTCATGAAACGAATGATGTCATCGTTGATTTTCGCAATGCGGTCAAATTCATTGATCGCTTCCGGGGACGCTGTCGTATAAACCACCCGGTACACGCCTTCGCGATAATCATCAATTTCATAGGCGAGACGGCGTTTGCCCATCTCTTCGACTTTGTTGATTTCCGCACCATTGTCGGTCAAGATTTTGTCAAAACGTTCAGCAACGCTTTTCTGACCTTCTTCTTCAAGATCCGGACGGACGATGTACATGATTTCGTACTTATTCATATCTTTCACCTCCCTTTGGACTGTACGGCCTCCCGTGCGTTCCGGGAAGCAAGGAGTGCTGTCGTTTATAGCACCTTAGATGCGAACATGTCACTCGCACAATTAAGTATTATAGCAAAACTTGCCCTTGTATGGCAAGCGATTCCCGCTTAAACGTTGAAACGGAAGTGAATGACGTCTCCGTCTTGAACAACATAATCTTTCCCTTCAAGCCGCAATTTTCCTTCTTCCCGGACCGCAGCCATCGAGCCTGCCGCCACTAAATCATCGTAGGAAACAACCTCGGCGCGTATAAAGCCCCGCTCAAAATCACTATGGATGATGCCCGCCGTTTGCGGCGCCTTCATCCCTTTCCGGAACGTCCACGCCCGAACTTCCGGTTCGCCTGCTGTGAAATACGTCGCCAAGCCGAGCAAATCATACGAAGCGCGAATCAACTGATCCAATCCGGACTCGGCAATGCCGAGGTCTTGCAAAAACGCCTCTTTCTCTTCGCCTTCAAGCTCGGCGATTTCGGACTCGATTTTCGCTGAAATAACGACGACCTCTGCCCCTTCTTGCGCAGCGTATTCACGAACCTTTTGCACGTTCGGATTCGCATCGGTTGCGGCGACTTCGTCCTCGGCGACATTTGCAACATACAATACCGGTTTCATCGTCAACAAATGCAAGTGATGAACCGCTTTTCGCTCTTCTTTCGAAAAAGACACGCTGCGCGCCGGCCGATTGTCCTCAAAAGCGTCTTTCAGCTTTTTCAACACTTCGAATTCCGCTAAGGCTTCCTTATCTTTTTGACGAGCTAGTTTTTCCGCTTTCGCGTAACGCTTGTCCACGGTTTCCATGTCCGCCAGAATCAATTCGAGATTGATCGTCTCAATGTCGTCAATCGGATCGATCTTGCCTGATACGTGCGTCACATCGCTGTCCTCGAAACAACGAACCACGTGCGCGATCGCATCGACTTCACGAATATGGGACAAAAATTGGTTGCCGAGTCCTTCCCCTTTGCTTGCACCTTTGACGATCCCGGCGATGTCGGTAAATTCGAAGGCCGTCGGCATCGTTTTCTTCGGTTGGAACATTTCCGTCAACGTTTGCAACCGTTCATCCGGCACGTCTACAATCCCGACGTTTGGATCTATCGTGCAGAACGGATAATTCGCGGACTCCGCTCCCGCCTGCGTGATTGCGTTAAACAACGTCGATTTGCCAACGTTCGGCAAACCGACGATTCCTGCAGTCAATGCCATTTCAATTTCAATCCTTCCCTTTTTCTAACACTTTTTTCAATTTTTGCTCGAATCTTTTGCGCGGAAGCAAAACACTGTGCCCGCATCCTTCGCATTTAATCCGGATGTCGGCTCCCATGCGAATGACTTTCCAGCGGTTTTCTCCGCACGGATGGGCTTTTTTCATCTCGACGATATCATTCAATTCAAACGTTTTGTCCACCATCGGCACCCGTCCTTATCTATTTTTGATCTCTTGTTCAATCTTGTCCATGTCATCGCGTTTATACGTGACAATCCGCGGATACGGAATTTCAATGCCTTCTTTGTCAAAACGGTCTTTGATCGCTTTGCGCATTTCTCTTGCGACGCGCCAATGTTCCATCGGCAATACTTCTGAAATAATGCGAATGACCACGTCGGACGAGCCAAGCATTTGCACGCCCAAAATTTCCGGCGGCCGCACCATTTCCGGATGTTGCGAGGTCATCTCGCCGATAACGTGTTCAATGACGCTTTCGGCTGTCGAAATATCTTCTTCGTACGCAATGCTGATATCGACAACAGCAACGCTGTTGTTAATCGAAAAGTTCGTTACCTCGTTAATCGAGGAGTTCGGAAGAATATGAACCTCTCCCGTCCAACTCGTGATTTTCGTCGTTCTTAAACCGACTTCTTCAACGTAGCCTTCGAAAGCCCCGATTCTTACATAGTCACCGACCGAAAATTGATCTTCAAAGATGATGAAAAACCCCGTAATAATATCTTTTACAAGATTTTGCGCTCCGAAACCGATGGCGAGTCCGGCAATGCCCGCACCGGCGATCAACCCTTTGACATCGACGGAAAGCTCAACGAGGATCATTACAAGCGAAACAAAATAAACGACATACGTGAACATGTTGAGAATCAGTTTTTCAAGCGTCGTTTCCCGCTTTTCCGACAATCGCAGCCGGCTGTATTTTCGGCCGTGAAACAGCTTTCTCAGCACCGTTCTCCCGATCTTGACGGCGATCACGGTTCCGATGATGATAAATACGATTGTTACGATATGACCGGCAAACCGCTGCCACATCTCTGAATCCGTCACATAGTGTACGATTCCTTCCCACATGTCGTTGAAGACACTCATCACGCTGCTCCTTTATGTAATGAAAGATTGATCCCCTTATATCTTACCTGCGTCGGCATCCTATGACAACCGATATCTTTTGACGAGCGGATAAATGAGAATCGAAGCAAGCACGTAAAGATTCAAAACCCCGTAAATCGGGTATAAAACAGCAATCAAGTTGGCAAACCCGAATTTCGTTAAAGGTACCATCATAACCACGATGACAAACGCAAACAGCCACATCGGCCAGTCGATTACATCGCTCATGCGGGAAATAAGACCGAACACACCCGAGACGGCCGTCGTGTAAATAGCGCTCCATAACAACGCGGACATGAGAACGATCATAGAATAAGGATAATGTTTGAGAATCGCAAACAACGGAATTTCATAAAGCACCATGACGTCGTTGCCGACTTTTACCAGCGACTCGTTGTACAACAGCGAGATCGCGCCGAGGAGAATTCCGCTGCCAATGCTGGCAATCCAAATTTCGCCCTTCTGTTTAATTTGAGAGCCGATGCCCGCCAACACCGCGAGCAGCCCGAGAATGTTGAAGGCTGTGAACGTTAATGCCGCCGGCCATTTTTCGCTCATGTTCCAAGACAAGGTTGTACGATTCGGTCCTGAAAAAAAGAACGTGCCCAGCACGATCACGAGCAACGTAACGAGAACCGGAATAAGAACCATATTCATCGACAACATGCCGCGAATATCCCATAAAAACAAACCAACGACAAGCATGCTGATGATCAGGATGCCGATCCAATAAGGAACGTTCAGCATTTCCAATGACGCGCCGCCGCCGGCAAGCATGATGACGGTGGTGCTGAATAAATAGACGACGATCATCGCGTCATACATGCTTGTCAACTTTTTTCCCAATAAAATACGTAAAATTGGGATATAATGAACGCTTTTCTGTTCATAACTGATCGTCATGATGACGAACACGCAAATGCTGAACAATAAAGCGAACAAAGGGATTGCCAACAAGCTGTCTGGTCCGAAAAACTGCCAGATTTCGCGGCCCGAAGCATAACCGGCCCCTATCGTCGTACCCATGATCAAAAACAACCATTTGATTCCCGATCGGAACATGTTCTTCCCCTCCATGAACGTATAAAGCCGGATAGGTTTCCGTATACTGTTACTATTATTACGAAGGAGAAGAACCTATGAATCTGAGACAGAAAAAGCCGTTGAAAAAAAACCGCATCATCAAGGTGCGGCACGATGATGTTCAAGGCGTCAAAAAATTAACAGCGGCGGTGGCATCCGTTTTGCCGAACGACGAAACTAGAAAATTGGTCATCGTGTGCATCGGTACCGACCGGTCGACCGGTGATGCTCTCGGTCCGATTGCGGGTTCAAAATTGGCACGACTGCACGGTCCGCGTCTTGCCGTTCATGGCACGCTCGATTCACCGGTTCATGCAATAAATTTGGAAACGACGTTGGAAGAAATCCAACAGTCTTACAAAGATCCTTTTATCATCGGTATTGATGCGTCTCTTGGCAAGCAACAAAGCGTAGGCATGATCTCTTTTGCAGACGGTCCGGTAAAACCGGGAGCTGGTGTAAAAAAACAACTCCCGCCTGTGGGAGATGCCCACCTGACGGGAATCGTCAATATTTGCGGGTATATGGAATATTTCGTCTTGCAAAACACAAGGTTGAATCTCGTCATGAGCATGGCGGAAACGATCGCTGACAGCGTATATGCCGCATACAGGCGCCAATCTTCGCCTTTTTCCCTCAAAACGACTTACAAATAATAAACTCCGGCGGTCATCGCCGCCGCTGCCGCCAGCCCAGGCAATAAATTCGCCGTGCGAATGTTCGTAACGCCGAGCAAGTTCAGACCGATCGCAAGAATCATGATGCCTCCGGTTGATGTAATTGCGTTAATTAAATCTGCCAATAAAGCGGAAGCGAGAAAATGGTTGATTTGCGTAGCAAAAAGTGCGGTCGCACCCTCGTATAGGAAAACGGGAATGGCTGAAAACACAACGCCAATTCCGAGCGTTGACGTGAACAACAAAGAACAAAAACCGTCCAGCAGGGCTTTCGTGAAAAGCACCGTATGATCGTGGCGCAACCCGCTGTCCAGAGCACCGACGATCGCCAACGCCCCGATCGTGAACACGAGCGTTGCTGTTACAAACGCTTTCGCAATATCACCGTGCCCCTCACCGACTTTTCTTTCCAACCAAGCACCGGCTTGATTCAATTTTTTCTCCAAATTGATCATTTCTCCGACGGCCCCGCCGAGTGCAAGACTTCCGATGACAATTAAAAACCGTTCCCCTTCAAGGGCCATTTGAATGCCTAAAATAATGACCGCCAACGCCATCGCCTTCATAACGGTATCTTTGATGTTTTCCGGCACCTTCATTAGAAATGAGCCGATGATCGTTCCCGCGACAATGGCTGCCGCGTTTACAATCGTGCCTAACAAAATCACTATGCTTGTACACCCCGCTGCAAAAATTGGCATGATCGAATGGGCGATCATACCGGTCATTCGTCTTCTGCAAATGCCCCCATTAAATCGAGCAACCGTTCCAAATCTTCGTCAGAGTAAAACTCAATTTCAATTTTTCCTTTTCGTTTTGATTTTTTAATTTCTACAGAAGTTCCGAACCGTTCCCGCAACACGGATTCTTTTTCGCGAATGAAGACGCTCTTTCTTTCGCTCTTTTTCTTCGATGTTCCACGTGGAACATTGGCATTCATTTGTTGAATAAGCTGTTCCAATTGCCTCACGTTCATCCGCTCATCTATGACTCGCTTAGCAAGATCGCTAACCTTTTGTTTATCTTTCAAACCGAGCAGCGTGCGTCCGTGACCCATTGAAAGTTCCTGTTCGGCGATCATTTGTTGTACTTTTCCCGGCAAATGCAGCAGTCTCAAATGATTGGCAATATAGGGCCTGCTTTTTCCGAGTCGTTTCGCCAGTTCTTCCTGAGTGATGTCCAGTCCTTCCATGAGTTTCTCGTAAGCTTGTGCTTCTTCAACCGGATTTAAATCTTCACGCTGCAAATTTTCAATGAGCGCCAATTCCATCATTTTTTGTTCGTTAAAATCTTTAATGACGGCAGGGATCGCCGTCAATCCCGCTTCTTTCGACGCGCGAAATCTTCTCTCACCGACGACGATTTCATATCCTTTGATCGTTCGGCGAACGACAATCGGTTGCAAGACGCCGTGCGTTTCAATGGACTCTTTTAATTCACGAATCGCTTCCGGGTTGAATTCTTTCCGTGGTTGATACGGATTCGGTCTTAATTCCTCCAATTTGATTTCCGAAATATTTTCTTCTTTCGCATCGATCGGAGGAAAGAAAGCATCGAGCCCCTTGCCTAATCCTTTAGCCATGAGACAACACTTCCTTCGCCAATTCGGAGTAAACTTCCGCTCCTTTTGATTTTGGATCATACACAACGATCGGCTTACCGTGACTTGGTGCTTCACTTAAACGAACATTTCGCGGAATCACGGTTCGATATACTTTTTCCTGAAAATATTTCTTTACTTCGTCAATGACTTGAATGCCTAAATTCGTACGAGCGTCTAACATGGTCAACAGTACGCCTTCAATCATGAGACGCTGGTTCAAATGTTTCTGGACGAGTCGTATCGTATTTAATAATTGGCTTAACCCTTCGAGTGCATAATACTCACACTGAACGGGAATGAGCACCGCATCCGCTGCCGTCAAGGCGTTGATCGTCAACAATCCGAGCGAGGGCGGACAATCAATCAACATATAATCGTATTGATCTTTCACGTTCTTTAACGCCCGTCCCAACCGTACTTCACGGGATATCGTCGGTACGAGTTCCAGTTCCGCTCCTGCCAGTTGAATCGTCGCGGGAACAATGGACAAGTTCGGTACGGAAGTTTCGGTGATCACCTCTTCGACTTTGACGTCTTCGACGAGAACATCATAAATACAACGATCCACATCACCTTTTTCAATGCCTGCTCCGCTCGTGGCATTCCCTTGCGGATCAATGTCGACAAGAAGCACTTTCTGACCAAGATTTGCCATGCAGGCACTTAAATTGACGGCAGAGGTCGTTTTTCCGACACCGCCTTTTTGATTGGCAATCGCGATGATTTTCCCCACATTGACACCTGCCTTCTGCAAACAATACTCTTATTCTATCATGAAATGTGCCGTAAAAAATCGTTTGTTCGACAACTTTTTTCACTAGACGCTGAAAAAAACCCATCTTGTGCGAAAGATGGGCCGCAGTTACTTAGATTTTGGAATGCGAATTGTGATTTCAAAACAATGGTCATCTTCCCGTTCTTCCGTATCGATATTCAAACCGCTGTCCGATACCATGTCAATCGATTGCCGAATCGTATTTAGCGCGAGCCGCGTATCTTTGCTGAAAGCTTTTCGTCGCGGTTTTTTCTTTTTCGGTTCCTGATTGAGCCGTTCGATTCGTTCTTCCAATTGCTTGACGTTCCACTGCTTGTCGATCACTTCGTGCAAAAGCTTTTCTTGTTGTTCGTGATTTTTCACGGAAATGAGCGCTCGGGCGTGGCGTTCCGAAATCTCGCGTTCCAACAACGCTTGCTGTACAACACCCGGCAGCTTTAACAATCGCAGTTTATTGGCGATCGTCGATTGTCCTTTTCCTAGCCGCTGAGCTAAGCTTTCCTGTGTCAGTCCATGGATATCGATCAATCGGGCATAGGCCATTGCTTCTTCGATCGAAGTCAGTTCTTCGCGTTGTAAATTTTCGATCAAAGCAACAGAGGCCGTCTTTGAATCATCGTAATCTTTAATGATCGCGGGCACGAGTTTCCACCCGAGTTTTGTGACTGCCCGCCATCTGCGCTCTCCGGCGATGATCTCATATTTGTCTTCCCATTTCCGCAAAACGATCGGCTGAATCATGCCATGGCTTTGTATCGTTTGCGAAAGCTCGTCTATTTTTTCATCATTAAAGACGGTTCGCGGTTGAAACCGGTTTGGAACAATGCGATTGACTGGGATTTCATGCACTTGTTCATTTTGATGTTCTTCCGGTTCTTCCCCTTTATCCGTTTTAAATAATTTTGAAATCGGACGTTTCATCGGCGCTACACTCCTCACTCTTTATCAATTCGCGATCCGGCAAGTTTTTCCTGCCAAAAATGACGACGTTTTCGCAATGTTCCACGTGAAACATTTTCATAACGGTCGTTTGTTCGGCGTTCCCGGTTTCCGTGGAAAAGCTGCAGGAGTTTCTTTTTCTTTCGCGATTGTAATCACATGACGTTTGCTTTGTTCGCCTGGGAGCGTCAACGCGTCAACCGCTTCAACACGGCCGCCTAATGTTGCAATTGCTTCCCTTGATTGCTCCAACTCTGCGTTGACCGATGCACCTTTCATGGCTAAAAAATGACCGTCTTTTTTCACGAGAGGCAAACAATATTCACACAGTACAGGCAGTTTCGCGACTGCTCTCGCCGTTGCAACGTCAAAAGATTCGCGATAGACGCGGTTTTGACCGAAAATTTCGGCACGATCATGATGAATATGTACATTTTCAAGACGAAGTCGATCGACGAGTGTTTGTAAAAAGACCGTTCGTTTCTGCAAAGAATCAACGATGGAAACAGACAACTGCGGAAAACAAATTTTCAACGGAATGCTCGGAAATCCGGCACCGGATCCAACATCACAGAGCGAAAGCTTTCGGGTAAAATTATAATAAAAACTTAATGTCAACGAATCATAAAAATGCTTCATGAAAACGGCATCTCGATCCACAATCGCCGTCAAATTCATTTTTTCATTCCATTCGATCAATGTTTCATAATACATTTCAAATTGGTGAAATTGTTGAGGAGAAAGGTTAATGCCTTTCTCCTCCACCTGTTGCTGAAAAGTAAATTCCATAGTCGCACCCTTTTAATGAATAGATTATTCGGCCACCTTTGCCAATTTCCCTTGTTCAAGATAAACGAGCAAAATCGAAATGTCGGAAGGATTGACGCCGGAAACACGGGAAGCTTGCCCGACGGACAACGGACGAACTTGACTCAATTTTTGTTTCGCTTCCGTAGCCAGCCCTTGAATAGCAAAATAATCGAGATTTTCCGGTATCTTTTTCCGATCCATTCGCTTCATTTTGTCCACTTGCTGCATTTGTTTTTCAATATAACCGGAATACTTCGTTTGAATGTCCACTTGTTCCGCAACATCATCCGGAATTTCTATATCCGCAGGCACCAGCTGACGGATAAGATCGTACGTCACTTGCGGACGTTTCAACAAATGCTCAGCGCTCGCAGCCTCCTTCAATGCTCCGGCACCAGCAGTTTCAAGCAACTCATTAACTTCCGCATCCGGTTTGATCATTACCTTTTGCAGCCGTTTCATTTCTTTTTGGATGGCGGCTTTCTTATCTACGAATTTTCGGTACCGCTCTTCCGGAATTAAACCAATTTCGTGACCAAGCTCAGTCAATCGCAAATCGGCATTGTCATGCCGAAGCAGCAAACGATATTCAGCACGGGACGTGAGTAATCGATACGGCTCATTCGTTCCTTTTGTCACGAGATCGTCAATCAAAACGCCGATGTACGCTTGTGAACGGTCGAGAACAACCGGTTCTTTTCTTTGCGCTTTTCTGGCGGCGTTGATGCCGGCCATGATACCTTGCCCCGCCGCTTCTTCATAGCCGGACGTTCCGTTAATTTGTCCCGCCGTGAACAAATTTTCTACTTTTTTCGTTTCCAGCGACGGCCACAATTGCGTCGGCACGATCGCATCATACTCGATTGCATAACCCGCTCTCATCATGCGCGCGTTTTCGAGCCCCGGGACCGTGTTCAACAATTTCCGTTGAATGTCTTCCGGCAAACTCGTGGAAAGCCCTTGAATGTAAACTTCGTCCGTATGGCGGCCTTCCGGTTCTAAGAAAATTTGATGTCTCGGCTTATCGTGGAAACGGACAATTTTATCTTCAATCGACGGACAATAACGCGGGCCGGTCCCTTTGACTATGCCGGAATACATCGGAGACCGATCAAGATTTTCCGAGATTAAACGATGCGTATCCTCTCCGGTGTACGTCAACCAACACGGAATTTGATCGGTGATGAACTTCGTCGTTTCATAAGAAAACGCACGCGGTTCTTCGTCCCCTGGTTGAATTTCCGTTTTCGAATAATCGATCGTGTTTCCGTTCACTCGCGGCGGCGTTCCCGTTTTGAAACGAACCAACTCGAAGCCAAGCTCTTGCAAATGATACGACAGCTCAATCGACGGCTGCATGTTGTTTGGTCCGCTTTCATAAGCAAGATCCCCGAGAATAATTTTTCCGCGCAAATAAGTCCCTGTCGTCACGACAACCGTCTTTGCTCGATAAGCTGCGCCGGTTTTCGTAATGACTCCTTTGCATACACCGTCTTCGATAATCAATTTCTCAACCATGCCTTGCATGAGTGTCAGTTTTTCTTCTTTTTCCAACGTTCTTTTCATTTCTTGCTGGTACAATACTTTATCCGCTTGCGCGCGCAACGCACGCACCGCCGGACCTTTTCTCGTATTCAACATCCTCATTTGAATATGCGTTTTATCAATGTTCTTTGCCATTTCACCGCCAAGCGCATCGATTTCACGAACAACAATGCCCTTCGCCGGACCGCCGACAGACGGATTGCAAGGCATAAAAGCGACAGCGTCCAGGTTCAAAGTTAACATTAATGTTTTTGCCCCCATGCGCGCTGCAGCCAATCCCGCTTCCGTGCCGGCATGACCGGCTCCGATGACGACAACATCATATTCACCAGCTTCGTATTGCATTCGTATACCCTCCTTTGTTCGTACTCTTATAACATACAATCGTTACTTACCTAAGCAAAATTGCGAAAACAATTGATCGATCAAGCTTTCCGATACCGTATCCCCAACGATTTCCCCGAGGATTTCCCATGTCCGCGTAATGTCAATTTGCGCCATATCGACGGGCATCCCCGACTCAATCGCAGCAATCGCTTCGGCAATCGTCCGGGATGCTTGCCGCAGTAATGCCGCATGGCGAGCATTTGATACGTACGTCATGTCCCCGGCTTCAACATTTCCGCCAAAGAACAGATCGGAAATAGCCGTTTCCAACTCGTCCACACCTTCATCTTTTACTAATGACGTTGTGATAATCGGCGTGCGGCCGCCACTTAATTTTCTTACCTCTTCAAGCGAGATCTGTTGCGGCAAATCCGTTTTATTGACAACGACGATTGTATTCATACCTTTGACCGCCTCAACTAAGTCTTCATCCTCTTTTGTGAGCGGTTCATTGGAATTCAACAACAATAAAATCAAGTCAGCTTCTTTCAATACTTTTCTCGAACGGTCGACACCGATGCGCTCGACCATATCTTCCGTTTCGCGAATCCCAGCCGTATCGACGAGACGCAGCGGGACACCTTTAATGTTCACATACTCTTCGATCACGTCACGCGTCGTACCTGGTATATCAGTCACGATGGCTTTATTTTCATGGACAAGACTATTAAGCAACGATGATTTGCCGACATTCGGCCGGCCAATAATCACCGTAGAAAGTCCTTCCCGTAAAATTTTCCCTTGTTGTGCGGTTTCTAACAGCTTCTCGATTTCCGCTGCTACGTAACGCGTCTTCTCAAGCAGCAGTTCATTCGTCATTTCTTCTGCATCGTATTCTGGATAATCAATGTTCACTTCGACGTGCGCAACCGTCTCAAGCAACGTCTGTCGCAATCGCTGCACAAGCCGCGACAAGCGTCCTTCCATCTGATTCAAAGCGACATTCATTGCTCGATCCGTCTTGGACCGAATCAAATCCATCACCGCTTCCGCTTGCGACAAATCGATTCTCCCGTTCAAAAACGCGCGTTTCGTAAACTCACCCGGCTCTGCGAGCCGCGCTCCTTCCTCCAACACCTTTTCCAGAACGCGCTTCACGGATACCACACCGCCGTGGCAGTTGATCTCTACTACATCTTCACGGGTAAATGTCTTCGGTGCCCGCATCACGGACACCATCACTTCATCTATACGTTCCTCGCGACCTCTGTCGATCACGTCTCCATAATGAATCGTGTGGCTTTCAACCTCTGCCAATGTTTTGCCGGACTTCGCCTGAAAGACGCGGTCGGCGATCGCCACCGCCTCTTCTCCACTCAATCTAACAATGGCAATGGCTCCTTCTCCCATCGGCGTCGAAATTGCGGCAATCGTATCGGATTCCACATTTTCACCTCGCCTTCCTGTCAAACCTATCTATAATCGCATAGTTCTCCTAATAGTTCAAGCCTTCGTGTATTTTCAACATGTGCGTAACCGTTAGTTCCAGTGTAGCCGATTTATCCACAGTGGATAACCAAACTCACATGATTCTAGTTTAACGGATAGTCTCAACAAAAAACAATAGGAACACTCAGCGTGAAGACGAGTTGTCCACAACGGAAACGTTCCCAAAATTACACAGCCCACAAAAAAAACCTTTCCGTCGGCAACGGAAAGGAAAGTGAAAGAAAGCCTTCTTTTATTCGGGAGCAATAATGACTCGTCGGTTCGGCTCGGAACCGTCCGAATACGTTTGGATCCCTTCTTCATTCTTTAGAGCGAGATGAACGATTTTTCGTTCCATCGACGGCATCGGATCAAGCGCAACTTCCCGTCCGGTTTCGCGAACGCGCTGGCCGTTTCGCTGCGCTAACCGTTCAAGCGTTTCTCTTCGGCGGCTCCGATAGTTTTCCGCATCGACAATAAAATGAACATGCTCGTCCGAATGGCGATTCGCCGTTACATTTGTTAAATATTGTAAAGCGTTCAGCGTGCTTCCTCTTTTTCCGATCAAGATCGCGATTTTTTCTCCGGAAAGCTGAAAGATCACGTCACGGTCATCGCGAATCTCTTTGATCGCCACGGGAACACCCATTTTCAGTGTCACTTCCTCAAGAAAAGTGCGCGCTGATTCAACCGGATCCTTATCAACCTTAACGGTGACAACCGCCGGTTTTGAACCAAGCCCGAGAAATCCTTTCTTCGGCTCCTCGACGACGTCGATCTTTACTTGATCCTTCGTCGTTTTCAATTCACGAAGAGCTTCCGCGATCGCTTCTTCGACGGTCTTGCCGAATTTCGTGACTTCTTTCACTTTTTTCGAGCCTCCTGTTTACTTGCTCGGTTTAAGATCACCCGGTTTATCTCTGTAAACGATGAAGATTTGACCGATCATGAACAAGTTGCCGACCACCCAATAAAGAGCAAGCGCCGCGGGGAGATAAAATCCGATGAACGCAATCATAATCGGCATCACATAGGTCATCATCGCCATTTGCGGGTTCGTGTTCCCGGTTCTTCCGAGCATTAATTTTTGCTGAATGAACGTTAAGATGGCTGCAATAATCGGTAGAATGTAGTCGGCTTCCCCAAGACTAAACCATAAAAACGTATGGTGCTTGATCTCATCCGTTTTTTGGATCGCTTGATAATAAGCGATCAAGATCGGCATTTGCACGAGTATCGGCATACAGCCGGCCATCGGATTTACGTTATGTTCCTGGAACATTTTCATCGTTTCTTCCTGCAGCTTTTTCTGCGTTTTCTGATCCTTGGAACTATACTTTTCTCTTAATTTCTTCATTTCCGGCTGAATATCCTGCATCGCTTTCGAACTTTTTGTTTGTTTGATCATCAAAGGAAGCAAAAACAGGCGGATAATAACCGTCGATACGATGATCGACAATCCGAAGCTTCCACCGAAAAATGCGGCGAGTTTTTTTAAAAACAAAGATAACGGCCACACGACGTAGTGCGTCCATAAACCCGGCGAGTGTTTCGTCACCGGCTCGTTATAATAATCAGAACAGCCGGCAGCCAAAACAACGATGCCGATCAGCAAAACGGCTATTCCTAATTTCTTTCGCACAAACTTGTCCCCCTCTTCTTGCCCATGTCTCATGGTCTGCCGCATGATCCTTCCGTTGAGCTATCTTCAACGCTGCGGTTTGCCGGAACCGGATCGATCCCGCCTTTGTGTAAAGGATGGCATTTGCTCAAACGAACGAGCGTCAACCAGCCGCCTTTCACGACACCAAATCGCTGAACCGCTTCCAACGCGTATTGTGAACAACTCGGATAAAATCTGCAAGTCGGCGGCGTCCAAGACGAAATCCATTTCTGATAACCTCGGATGAGGAAAACAATAGTCCGTTTCATCCTCTTTTCCGCCTTTCATTACCTTTCCGAAGCAATCCCGAACGTTTCAATACATGAATCATGCTGCTTTTCATTTGCTGGTAATTCATGTTTGCCGTCGGTTTTCTTGCGATGATCACGTAATCTTTTTCCTCGGAAAGATCATCTTCCACCTCGCGGATCACTTCGCGAACGATTCTCTTAATGCGATTGCGCGTGACCGCGTTTCCTACTCTCTTGCTGACGGAAATGCCGATGCGAAACGGCATCCCGCTTCGTTCCGTATAATAAACGACGAATTGTCGATTCGCGAAAGACGTGCCTTTGCGAAAAACTCTTTGAAATTCAATGTTCTTCTTTAATCTTCGCTTCGATTGCATCGAGTCCCTCCGCCTCACTGCGAAAAAAGGCCACTGACGGATCAGTGACCTATGCCGATAATACTTTGCGGCCTTTGCGGCGTCGGCGAGCAAGAATTTTGCGGCCGTCTTTCGTGCTCATGCGTTTGCGAAAACCATGATTTTTTTTCCGTTTACGGGTGTTTGGTTGAAAAGTACGTTTCATCTATTCCACCTCCCAGAGGACGATACCCATCACTTCATAAACACAGTCCTGCTAATTATAAGAACAATCCCCCGCCGTTGTCAAGTTGTTCATATGCAGACGCTAAACGTTTATCCACTGTTGATAACTTTCTTCGCCTCGCTGCGATCCATCCACTCAGTTATCGACAAGTTTTGCACAAGTTCATTCGTTGTGGAAAAGAAAAGATCCACAGCTGTTCGCGCTGTGGATAACCTTTTTGATCCCATTGCATTCAAGCCTTTATTTTGATATGATATTTGTGCTTTAACTCGTGGATCATTCATTCTTGCGCGCGATTTCCTCCACATGTTGTGGATACGTTGTGGACATTGTCCTCAAATTGTTGAAAATTGTCGTCCACATGCTGTGAAAAATGTCGATAAACGAAGTTTCTTCCTATTAATATTGCTTGTGTTTATCATTGTGGATGATTTCGCGCGAAATCATGTATTTTTATACATAGTTGTGCGGATGAAGCATTCTTTTTTTTTTTTTATTTATTTATTTTTATTGAATTGTGAAGGAGGCTTTAGGTTGGAAAACATCTCGGATTTATGGAATCGAGTGCTGTCCTCCATTGAAAAAAAATTGAGCAAGCCAAGTTACGAAACATGGCTGAAATCGACAAAAGCCGACGGGATGGAAGAAGACACAATCATTGTCGAAGCACCGAATGAATTTGCTAGAGACTGGCTTGAATCGCAATATTCCGATTTGCTTACGGAAACACTTCGCGATGTAACGGGATCCGAACTGAACATAAAGTTCATCATCCCGCAAAACGGAAAAGAATCCGATATCCCGTACGAAATCCGGAAAAAACAACAAAAAGCAAGAGTGAGGCCGATTTCCGGCGAAGGAAAAAAAACGATGCTCAACCCGAAATACACGTTCGATACGTTCGTCATCGGATCCGGCAACCGTTTCGCCCATGCAGCATCGCTCGCCGTCGCTGAAGCACCAGCCCGTGCCTACAATCCGCTATTTATATACGGCGGCGTCGGTCTCGGCAAGACCCACCTCATGCATGCGATCGGACATTACGTCAGCGAGAATAACCCGGACGCAAAAGTCGTCTACATTGCGTCGGAGAAATTCACGAATGAATTCATCAACTCGATCCGCGACAACAAAGCGGTTGATTTTCGCAACAAATACCGAAACGTGGACATCTTACTCATTGATGATATTCAATTTCTTGCAGGAAAAGAACAAACCCAAGAAGAATTTTTTCATACGTTCAATTCCCTTCACGAAGAGTCAAAGCAAATTATCATTTCCAGCGATCGGCCGCCGAAAGAAATCCCGACGCTGGAAGATCGGCTTCGTTCCCGGTTTGAGTGGGGGCTCATTACAGACATCACCCCGCCGGATCTTGAAACGCGCATCGCGATATTGCGGAAAAAAGCGAAAGCGGAAGGGCTCAACATTCCGAACGAAGTCATGCTGTACATCGCCAACCAAATTGACACAAACATTCGCGAACTCGAAGGCGCACTCATCCGCGTCGTCGCTTATTCGTCATTGATCAATCAAGACATGAATGCTGATTTAGCAGCGGAAGCGCTCAAAGACATCATTCCTTCTTCGAAGCCGAAAACGATCACGATTCACGACATTCAAAAGTCGGTAAGCGAACATTACCAAGTGAAAATGGAAGATTTCGCAGCAAAGAAGCGAACGAAATCAATTGCCTTCCCCCGTCAAATCGCCATGTATTTGTCGCGGGAACTTACGGATTTCTCGCTTCCGAAAATCGGACAGGAATTCGGCGGCCGCGATCATACGACGGTCATTCATGCCCATGAAAAAATTTCGAAACTCGTTGAAGCGAATCATGATTTGAAACAAAACGTAGAATCGATCATCCACGAGTTGAAAGGAACCGCGAACATCACGTAACCCTGTGGACGATGCGAAAAAGTTATGTACAAGATATCCACATGTGGATAAGAGCCGCAGGCGCGACAGGATCGACTTATACACAAATTCACAGCGCCTACTATTACTACGAATTTTTTATAAAATAATAAATAACAGGAGGCTCACTATGGAAAAGGTCGTTCAATCCGGACAAAACATTGTGATGAAATTAACCATTCGCCGCGAACCGCTGTTGAAGAGCATCAATCACGTCATGAAAGCCGTATCGTCAAAAACGACAATCCCGATTTTGACAGGCATGAAAATAACCGCATCCAAACAAGCGGTTGTTTTAACGGGAAGTGATTCCAATGTATCGATTGAGAGCACGATTCCGTTGACGGACAATGAAGAAGAAGTGGCTGAGGTCTCCCATCCAGGCAGCATTGTTTTGCCAGGGAACTTCTTTGCTGAATTAATCAAAAAATTACCGGAAGACACGGTAGATATGACCGTTGATGAACGACTGACAACGACGATTCGTTCTGGTTCTTCTGAGTTCAACTTAAACGGTCTCGATCCCGAAGAATATCCGCGGTTGCCGAAAATTGACGAAGAAAACACGTTTCGCATTAAAACCGATTTATTAAAAGACGTGATTCGTCAAACGGTCTTTGCTGTGTCCACCTCAGAAGCACAACCCGTATTGACAGGTGTAAACTGGGAGATTTCTGACGGCACCCTTTCCTGTGTTGCAACAGACGGACATCGTCTCGCTTCAAGAACAGTTGCTGTTGAAGAAAATGCAGGACAAGTTTCAAACATTGTTATTCCCGGACAAAGCTTGAATGAACTTGGCAAAATTCTTGATGACGGATCAGAATGGGTCGATTTCGTCGTCACGGAAAGCCAAACGTTGTTCAAAACGAATCATTTGTTATTTTTCACGCGGCTGCTTGACGACAATTACCCGGATACAAAACGATTAATTCCGCAAGAATCGAAGACGGACGTGATCGTTGATACGAAAGCATTCCTCCAAGCCCTTGACCGCACATGGCTGCTTGCGCGGGAAGACCGGAGCCATAATGTTGTGAAATTGTCGACATTGAATGACAGCGAGATGGAAATCTCCTCGAATTCTCCGGAGCTTGGAAAAGTGTTTGAGAAGGTGACTGCTCGTTCGATCGAAGGCGACGAAGTCAAAATTTCCTTTAGTGCGAAATACGTCATGGCTGCGCTTCGTGTCATTGACGCACCAGAAGTACGCATTCGTTTTACAGGAGCCATGCGTCCGTTCTTGATCCAGCCGACCGAAGATGATTCAGTGTTGCAGCTTGTTTTGCCGGTTCGAAGCTATTAGGCCTTGACACTCGGCTCGCTTTGAAACCATTTGCTGATTGACCGTCTCACTAAACGACGAATGCCCCGTGAACGGAAGGCAGACGAGATGAAAAAGTTTGGAGGCCTTGGATGTCGCAACAAATCACACTGTCGGGAGAGTACATCACACTCGGGCAATTTTTAAAACATGCGGGAATCATCGATTCTGGAGGCGCAGCCAAACCGTTTCTTGCTGAAAATGACGTGTACATTAACGGTGAACTTGATACACGCAGAGGTAAGAAATTATATGCAGGCGATACGGTTGAAATTCCCGGAATCGGAACCTTTGAGATTTCACGCTGACGAAAAGGGTGTGCCGTTTGAAACTGGAAACGTTGAAACTTGTCCATTATCGAAATTATGAAAAAGCCGAACTTCGTTTCGACGGCGAGATCAATTTATTTATCGGAGAAAATGCACAAGGGAAAACAAACTTGCTTGAAGCGATTTACGTACTGGCGATGGCAAGCTCCCATCGCACGCCTCACCATAAAGAGTTAATCCATTGGAACGAAGAATATGCTAGAATAGAGGGGAAGGTTATAAACGCGAGAGGCGGCCTTCCTCTTGATGTTGTGATCTCAAATAAAGGCAAGAAGGTGAAAGTCAATCATATCGAACAGCGGAAATTGAGTGAATACGTAGGGTCGCTCAATGTTGTCATGTTCGCTCCCGAAGACTTGAATCTCGTTAAGGGGAGTCCACAAGTGCGGCGGCGGTTTTTGAACATGGAGATGGGGCAAGTCTATCCGGTTTATCTTCATGAATTGAGCCGTTACCATAACATTTTGCAGCAACGGAACGCGCTTCTGAAGTCGATCAAACAGCCGAACGAAATGTTGGACGTATTAACGGAACAGCTGGCGGCATCAGCCGTAAAGATCATGACCCGAAGACGGGCGTTCGTTGAATTGCTTCAGGAAAGGGCGGAACCGATTCACCGCGAAATCAGCCGGGGCGCGGAACAGTTGCAAATCACCTACAAGTCAAGCGTTGACGTATCAGAACGAGCAGATTTGTCGAACATGATAGATACATTATGTCAAAAATTTTCCGACATCCGCACGAGAGAAATTGAGCGCGGGGTTACTTTGCTTGGACCGCATCGTGAGGATCTCGGATTGCATATAAACGGCAAGGAAGTGCAGACGTACGGGTCGCAGGGGCAGCAAAGAACCGCGGCTTTATCTTTGAAACTGGCGGAAATCGAGCTGATCGCGGCGGAAGTCGGCGAATATCCGTTATTGTTGCTTGATGATGTCTTAAGCGAGCTTGACGGCTATCGGCAATCTCACTTGTTGCACGCGATTCGAGGAAAGGTCCAGACGTTTGTTACGACTACAAGCGTTGACGGCATTGACCATGATACAATAAAAGAAGCCGCGCATTATGTGGTTGCCAACGGAAAGGTCAATACCGAAAAATGAGGTGAACACGGATTGTTTATCCATTTGGGGAACGATGTGATGGTTCCGGCGGGAGAGATTGTCGCGATATTGGATTATGCGTTGCTCGAAAAGCGGAACTTAGCGTTTTTGGAAAACCACAAGAAAACGTATCTCGTCATCGATATCGGCAAACAGGAGACAAAATCGGCAGTCGTGACGACGGATGAGAACATTTACCTGTCTCCCTTTTCCACGTTAACGTTAAAGAGGCGTCTGAATTCGGAAACGCCCGGATAAAATGGGGCGGCCGTGCCGGACGACGAGCGGAAATCAGGGCAGTGAAGAAAGGTAAAGGTGAGAAATGTGACGATGGAACAACAAGCGAATCAAACGTACGATGAAAGTCAAATTCAAGTGCTCGAGGGGCTTGAGGCGGTTCGCAAACGACCCGGAATGTATATCGGATCGACGGAAACGCGCGGGCTGCACCATCTCGTATGGGAAATTGTGGATAACAGCATTGACGAAGCACTTGCCGATTTTTGCGACGAAATATCGATCACGATCGAACCGGACAATAGCATTACCGTAAGTGATAACGGACGCGGCATACCGGTCGGTATGCACGAGAAGGCTGGACGCCCTGCGCTGGAAGTGATCATGACGGTGCTTCATGCCGGCGGCAAATTCGGCGGCGGCGGATATAAAGTATCCGGCGGCTTGCACGGCGTCGGTGCATCGGTCGTAAACGCGCTGTCAAGTCAGTGCGAAGTATCCGTGCATCGAGACGGTCATGTTTATTATCAAGAATACCATCGCGGTGTGCCGCAAGGTGATTTGCGGATCATCGGGGATACGGATAGAACCGGCACAACGACGCATTTTAAACCGGATCCGGAAATTTTCGCCGAAACCCAAGAATACGATTTCGAAACTTTGGCTAATCGTGCGCGCGAACTGGCTTATTTGAATCGCGGATTAAAAATCACCATCGAAGATAAGCGCGGAGAAGGCAACAAGTATGAATATTATTACGAGGGCGGCATCAAGAGTTACGTCGAGCATTTGAACCGCACAAAAGAGGTGCTGCACGCCGAACCGATCTTTCTCGTCGGTCAAAAAGACGGCATATCCCTTGAAATTGCGATGCAGTACAATGACAGTTTTTCCTGTCAACTGTATTCCTTTGCGAACAATATTCATACGACTGAAGGCGGAACGCATGAAGTCGGCTTCCGAACGGCGTTAACCCGTGTAATCAATGACTATGCACGGAAAAATAAATTGTTCAAAGAAAACGATGCGAATTTAACGGGAGACGATGTCCGGGAAGGCTTGACTGCAATCATTTCGATCAAGCATCCGGATCCACAGTTCGAGGGACAGACGAAGACGAAGCTCGGCAACGGAGAAGTTCGCACGATTACGGATTCGTTGTTTTCCGAGCGGCTTTCGACGTTCTTATTCGAACACCCGGCGGTGGCGAAAAAGATCGTCGAAAAAGGCATCATGGCATCGCGGGCACGGATGGCTGCGAAAAAGGCGCGTGAATTGACGCGCCGGAAAAGTGCGCTTGAAGTATCATCATTGCCCGGGAAATTGGCGGATTGTTCTTCTCGGGACGCTTCAATTTCCGAACTGTACATCGTCGAGGGTGACTCCGCTGGCGGCTCCGCAAAACAAGGGCGCGATCGTCATTTTCAGGCGATTTTACCGTTGCGCGGCAAGATTCTCAACGTCGAGAAAGCCCGGTTGGACAAAATTTTATCCAATAATGAGATCCGTACGATTATCACGGCGCTTGGTACGAGCATCGGCGAAGATTTCGATATTTCGAAAGCCCGATATCATAAAATTATCATCATGACCGACGCCGATGTTGACGGCTCTCACATCCGCACGCTGCTCTTGACGTTTTTTTACCGTTACATGCGGCCGTTGATCGAAAACGGTTACGTGTACATCGCCCAGCCCCCGCTTTACAAAGTCGAGCAAAACAAAAAAGTGTACTATACGTACAGCGATAAGGAATTGCATCGTATGCTCAATGAGTTGCCGGACGCTCCGAAACCGTCGATTCAACGCTACAAAGGTTTGGGGGAAATGAACCCGACTCAGCTGTGGGAAACGACGATGGATCCGGAAAACCGGACGGTTTTGCAAGTGAACTTGCAAGATGCGATCGAGGCGGACAGCATATTCGATATTTTAATGGGCGACCGCGTCGAACCAAGGCGCGAATTCATTCAAGATAACGCGCATTACGTACAGAACTTGGATGTTTAAGGCGATATGGAGGTGTGAACATGTCGGACAATGAACGGTCGAGAATCAAGGAAGTCAATATAAGTCAAGAGATGCGAACATCGTTCATCGATTATGCGATGAGCGTTATTGTCAGCCGAGCGCTGCCTGACGTGCGCGACGGATTGAAGCCGGTGCATCGAAGAATTTTGTATGCCATGAACGATCTCGGCATGACGGCGGACAAAGCTTACAAAAAATCGGCGAGAATCGTCGGTGAAGTGATCGGTAAATATCATCCGCACGGAGACAGTGCGGTTTACGATACAATGGTGCGCATGGCGCAAGATTTCAGTTACCGCTATGAACTAGTTGACGGGCACGGAAACTTCGGTTCCGTGGACGGCGATGCGGCAGCGGCGATGCGTTATACGGAAGCGCGCATGTCGAAGATCTCGATGGAAATGGTTCGCGACATCAAGAAGAATACGATTGATTACGGCGACAACTATGACGGCACCGAGCGGGAACCGCAAGTGCTCCCCGCTCGTTTTCCAAATTTGCTCGTCAACGGGGCATCGGGGATTGCTGTCGGCATGGCGACGAACATTCCGCCGCATCAGCTTGGCGAAGTGATCGACGGCGTGCTTGCAGTGAGCACGAATCCCGACATTACGACGATGGAACTGATGGAATACATTCCGGGACCGGATTTTCCGACAGCGGGAGAAATTCTTGGCCGTTCCGGCATTCGGAAAGCGTATGAAACGGGACGCGGCACGATTACGCTGCGCGCGAAGACGGAAATCGTCGAACAAGCGAACGGAAAGCCGACGATTCTCGTTCACGAGCTTCCGTATCAAGTGAACAAGGCGAAATTGATTGAGAAAATCGCCGATCTCGTGCGCGATAAGAAAATTGACGGCATTACCGACATTCGCGACGAATCCGATCGCAACGGCATGCGCGTGGTGATTGAAGTACGCCGCGATGCAAATGCCAACGTGCTCTTGAACAATTTGTACAAGCATACGGCGATGCAGACGAGTTTCGGAATCAACATGCTTGCGCTCGTCGACGGCAGACCGCAAGTGCTGACGTTGAAGCAATGTCTGCATTACTATCTTGAACATCAAAAAGAAGTCATTCGCCGCCGGACCGAGTTTGAACTCGACAAGGCGGAGAAGCGCGCCCACATTCTCGAAGGGTTACGTATCGCGCTCGATCATATTGACGAAATCATCGCTTTGATTCGCGGCTCGAAAACGACTGACGAGGCCCGTGAAGGATTAATGGGACAGTTCAAGCTGAGCGAAGAGCAGGCGCAGGCGATTCTCGACATGCGTTTGCAGCGGTTAACGGGTCTTGAACGTGACAAAATCGAAAACGAATACCAAGAGTTGCTGAAACAAATCGCTGAATTGAAAGCGATCTTGGCGAGCGAAGAAAAGGTGCTCGAACTGATTCGCGAAGAGCTATTGGAAATTAAAGAACGATTTAACGATGAACGGCGAACGGCGATCAGCATGGATTTGCAAAACATCGAAGACGAGGATTTAATTCCGCAGCAAAACGTGTTGATCACAATCACTCATAACGGATATATTAAGCGGCTTCCCATTGAGACGTACCGCCTGCAAAAGCGCGGCGGCCGCGGCATTCAAGGCATGGGAACGAACGAGGACGATTTTGTTGAGCAACTGCTGACGACGAACACGCATCACACCGTCCTGTTTTTCACGAACAAAGGCAAGGTATACCGATTGAAAGGGTATGAGATTCCTGAGTTCGGCCGGACGGCGAAAGGCATTCCGATCATCAATTTGTTGCAAATCGAACCGGGCGAAAGCGTATCTGCGGTCATTCCGATTGAATCGTTCAACGATGAGCAAGCCTTGTTTTTCACGACAAAAAAAGGCATTTCGAAACGGTCGCTGCTCTCTTCATTCGCCAACATTCGCAAAGGTGGATTGATTGCCTTAAATTTGCGTATCGACGATGAGTTGATCGGCGTTCGTTTGACGGACGGCAACAAAGACATCATCATCGGAACGAGAAACGGCATGGCGATTCGTTTTAAAGAAACCGACGTCCGCCTTATGGGACGTACCGCTACGGGCGTTAAAGGCATCACGCTCGGCGAGGACGACGAAGTCGTCGGTATGGGAATTCTCGAAGGCGGCGAAGATATTTTGATCGTGACCGAAAATGGTTACGGCAAAAGAACGCCGGCAACGGAATATCGCTTGCAAAGCCGCGGCGGCAAGGGGCTCATCACGTGCAACATTACCGAGAAAAACGGTCCGTTGATGGCCTTGAAGCCTGTCACGATAGATGAAGATATTATGATCATTACGGCTGCCGGCGTGATCATTCGCACGGAAGTCGAAGGCATCTCGGTGATGAGCCGAAATACGCAAGGCGTGCGCTTGATTCGTTTGAAAGACGGGGAAAAAGTTTCCACGGTGGCACGGGTGATGAGAGACGAAGACCATGATTCCGAAACCGGTGCCGAAGGTGAGGATGAAGAATGAAGGTGAAGCGTCTCGCGCTCAAGCCCGGAGATGTTCTTGACGAAGACGTGTATGTCGGAACGGCACAGCCGATTATGCGAAGGAAAACGAAATTGAGCGCTGAACATTTGCAAGTGCTCGAAGCGTTCTTTGTTCGCGAAGTTATGATTAATAAACGGCCGGTCGAAGAAGTGGAAAAGCGGAAGAATGCGTCAGAGAAGGTAGAGGACGTTACAACCTATTCTCCGTTCATTGATCAATATTTATCGTCTGTGGCCCAGTACAAACTTTGTTTTCAACGGTGGCAAAGCGGACAAAAAGTGGACATTCAGCGAATCCGGAACGTGCTCATCCCATTGTTGGAAAAAGCAGCGGAAGCCGAACGGGAAGTGTTTCATCTTCACCTGTTCAACAAGCGCGCCGATTACTTGTACCATCACGCGGTTTCGACCGGGGTTTTGGCCGCTTACTTGGCCAAGCGGTTAGGGTATTCGAAAGGGGACCTATTGCAAGTCGGATTGGCTGGGGCGCTTTCGGACTGCGGGATGGCTCGCGTGTCGCTGTCGTTTTTGAAAAACAAAGGCAAACCTTCTCCCGGCGAGAGGGAGCAAATTCGCCAGCACCCGGTGTACAGCTATCATATGATCAAAGCGATTCCGGCGTTGAAAGAAGGCGTCAGCCTCGCTGTTTCTCAACATCACGAAAGAGAGAATGGAAGCGGTTATCCGCTCGGCATCAGCGGCAGGCAAATTCATCCGTTCGGCAAGATCGTCGCCGTCGCCGACAGCTACCACGCCATGACGTGCGAACGGGCTTACCGGGAGAAACGCTCGCCTTTTCAAGTGCTCGAAGTGATGACGAAAGAAGAGTTCGGTCAATATGACTTGCGGGTATTGCAAGAATTATCAAAAGCGCTGTTGACGTATTCCGTCGGAACGAAGGTTCGTCTCACCGACCAGCGCTTCGGTGAGATCGCCTTTATTCCGCCGCGCAACCCGACACGGCCGTTTGTGCGCCTTGAAGACAGCGGCGAACTTTTGTCGCTCGCGGAGCATCCCGACCTTTCCATCGAAACGTTGCTCACATAAGGCTCCGTAAGTACCGTTCCACGAGCAGCGGTATTTTTTTTTCCGTAACGTCAAGAAAAGACGTAATGAACGGCAGTTCTTCGGCAGAAGCGTGATGAAACAACTCATTCCACCATTCTGTTTCGTATCGGCAAATCATGCTTAAGTTATACAAGAGCAAACAATGGACGACCATTTCCGGGAGACCGTCGTAATGCGTTTTTTTTCTTGGCAAGTATTTGCGGTTGGACAGCGATGTCGGACAAGCGATCGATCCTTCGACATGCAAGGCGATCGTTTTTTTCGTTTCGGCGCCGAATGCTGCGGGTCCGAATCGTTTTCGGTTCAAAAACTCGACAAACCGGTGGCCGGTCATGTGAAGATCGTCGAGAATGGCGTTTGACAAAGTCATTCGTTTGCCGTCGTTTTCCTTCGTCAGCAGGTAAAACGGGGCTTCGAAGTCCAAGTCGGTGAACAGATCGTTTAAGTCCGGGATACGTTCCAACAAGTCGCGCATCGAGAATTTGATTCCGTCAAGGTTTTTCCGGCCGAACAATTGCTCGGCGAAATGCGTCACGAGTCCGAACTTTTGAATGCGCACTTCATCGGTGAAGAAACGGTAGTTTTTTTTCTTTTTTTTACGGGTCGAAACCCCATGCGCCAACACTGAGGTAGTCTTCGGATAGTCCGGGTCGACGGTGAGCAAACAAGCTTTGATCAGCTGGGTGAATCCATAAAACAACAATAACGGGCGAAGTTCGACCGGTGCCTTGCCGGCGAGTTCATAATGTTTTTTCCCGTGCTGCAAGTAATACAGAAACGGGTAGCTGTTGCGATAGCTTTGTTTTTCCGGATTTTCCACGTTGCTGTTCGCGTACGCGCGGTGAAGAAAAGGCTTTGTGTACGAAACCGTTTGAAAAGGAGATAGACGGTTCCATCGGTTTTCGGCCATGGAATCCCCTCTTTCTTGACAGTAGTGTGTCCAATTGATAACCTACTAATAATCTTTTCGGCCTCATCCGTATTTCCTATGCGGCCGCAACGAAAGGATCAGGTACCAACGCTTGGCACCAGCCGAGTTTTTTCATACAGACGAGTTGATAAAAGGGAGAGAGCAAAAGTGTGGGAATCCAAATTTGCAAAGGAAGGCTTAACCTTTGACGATGTGTTGCTTATGCCTGCAAGATCATCGATCTTGCCTCGCGACGTTTCCGTGCAGTCGCAGTTGAGCGAACGGTTGAACTTGCAAATTCCGATCATCAGCGCCGGTATGGACACGGTGACAGAGGCGGAAATGGCCGTCGCGATGGCGCGCCAAGGCGGTCTCGGTGTCATTCACAAAAACATGTCTTCCGACAAGCAGGCGGAACACGTGGACCGCGTGAAACGCTCGGAAAGCGGGGTCATCACAAATCCGTTCTATTTGACACCGGAGCATCAAGTGTTTGATGCGGAGCATTTGATGGGCAAATTCCGCATTTCCGGGGTTCCGATCGTTGATGAAAACCAGAAGCTTGTCGGCATCATCACGAACCGCGACATGCGCTTCGTCAACGATTATTCGATTCAAATCAAAGAGGTGATGACGAAGGAAAACCTCGTCACCGCTCCGGTCGGAACGACGTTGAAAGAAGCGGAGCTGCTGTTGCAAAAGCATAAGATCGAAAAGCTTCCGCTCGTCGATGCCGACGGCACATTGAAAGGCTTAATTACGATCAAGGACATCGAGAAAGCGATTGAGTTTCCGAATGCGGCGAAAGACAGCCAAGGCCGTCTTATTGTTGCCGCGGCGGTCGGCGTTACTGCAGATGCGCTGTTGCGCGTGGATAAGCTTGTTGCTGCTGGTGTTGACGCGATTGTCGTCGATACTGCGCACGGCCATTCGGAAGGCGTGTTAAGTAAGGTTCGTGAAGTGCGTGGTGCGTATCCAGACCTTGACATCATAGCCGGAAACGTGGCAACGGCGGAAGGTACGCGCGATTTGATCGAAGCCGGGGCGAACGTCGTGAAGGTTGGCATCGGACCGGGTTCGATTTGTACGACGCGGGTCGTTGCGGGCGTCGGCGTACCTCAGATCACCGCGATTTACGACTGCGCGACGGAAGCACGGAAACACGGCATCCCGATTATCGCCGACGGCGGCATTAAGTATTCCGGCGACATCGTAAAAGCATTGGCGTCCGGCGGGCATGCAGTCATGCTCGGCAGTCTGTTGGCCGGTGTCGAAGAGGCGCCGGGAGAACGGGAAATCTACCAAGGCCGCCAATTTAAAGTATATCGCGGCATGGGTTCGGTCGGTGCCATGGAAAGCGGCTCGAGCGACCGTTACTTCCAGGAAAACCAAAAGAAACTCGTTCCGGAAGGCATCGAAGGCCGGATCCCGTACAAAGGGCCGCTCGAAGACACGATTTACCAGCTGGTTGGAGGCATTCGCGCCGGCATGGGTTATTGTGGAACGCCAACGATCGAGGATTTGCGGGAAAAGGCGCAATTTACGCGAATCACCGGTGCTGGATTGCGCGAAAGCCATCCGCATGACGTCAGCATTACGAAAGAGGCGCCGAATTACTCGGTTTAATGCAAAAGGGAAGTCGAAAGGCTCCGTTTGTGAACAAACGGGCAAAGTTTCCACACATTTTTTCATCGGACAGGGGTTCTCCTCTGTCTCTTTTTTATGATAAAATAGCGGTTGTGTGAGAGGTACTGGAGGTGTGGGAAAGTTGAAAAGCCTAATTCCAAGAGGGCTGGTTATGACACTCGCCATAATGGTGGCGGGAGCTGTCATGTCAAACGTTACGACTACAAAGGTTGAGGCAGCAGAGCCTCCGATTGACGTGAAAGCGCCGTCGGCGATTCTTGTCGACGCTGACACGGGGAGAATTTTGTACGAAAAAAACGCGGACGTGAAGCGGTCTCCGGCAAGCATGACGAAAATGATGGCTGAATATTTGATTCTCGAAGCTATCAAGAAAGGCACAATCTCGTGGGATACGCCCGTCCGGATTAACGATTATATTTATAAATTGTCGCAAAACCGGAATCTTTCCGGCGTCCCGCTTCGGAAAGATGTAACGTATACGGTTCAGGAATTGTATAAAGCAATGGCCATCTATTCGGCGAATTCGGCGACGATTGCGATTGGCCGAAAAATTTACGGCAGCGAGAAGAAATTCGTCGAAGCGATGAACGAGAAGGCCGAGGAACTCGGGCTGAAAGACACGAAATTCGTCAACAGCACGGGGCTGAACAACAGCGATCTCATGGGACATGAGCCGTTCGGCGGCCCGAATGACGAGAACGTGATGAGCGCACACGACGCGGCTTTGCTGGCCTATCGGCTCGTCAAAGATCATCCGAACGTTCTCAAATATACGAGCATTCCGAAAGCGAAGTTCACGAAAGGCGTGGAATCGCCGATCAATATGCCGAACTGGAATTTCATGCTTCCCGGTCTCGTGTTTGAATACGAAGGCGTTCTCGGGTTGAAGACCGGACATACGGACAAAGCGGGCTATTGTTTCACATCGTATGCCGAACGCGGCGATGTTCACTTGATTTCAGTCGTGATGAAAACTGATTCGCTGAAACAGCGATTTGCGCAGACGAGAGTGTTGCTTGATTACGGATTCAATAACTTTCATAAAGTGACGTTGTTGAACAAAGGCTATCAACCGAAAGGCAAGAAACAACTTCCGGTCGTTAAAGGAAAAGAAGATCAAGTCGGGATCGAAGCAAAACAGTCGATTCAACTGTTGATTCGCAGCGGCACGAAGAATCAATACAAACCGAAAGTGACCTTTGACGAGTCATTGTTCACGAAAGACGGCGCGCTCACGGCTCCCGTGAAAAAGGGGCAGCAAGTCGGTACCGTAACAATTGAAAATACAAAGACGGATACGTACGGATACTTAACGAAACAACAGGCAGCGCAAGCGGCAAGCGCGATTGTGACGACGGGGCAAGTCGAAAAAGCGAGTTGGTTCAGTCTCATGTTCCGCTCGATCGGACACGGCCTTTCTCATTTCTTTTCCGGGATCGGTGACATGATCAAAGGCTGGTTTTAATCGCAGCTTTGTGCTTCAAACGGCTTAAATTGTCTTTTTCGGAAGGGCACAGTACAATGGAAATAAGGTTTTCTCTAGTCTTCGGCTTGGGCGATGGACGAGGTGTGCGGCTTCCCTCGTCTTCGTTTGCCGGAGATTCGTTATAAGGGCTCTTCATCGAATGAGGGAGTCGGACTTTTATAAATGCGGAGGGAAACAGAATGGCACAAACAGGTACGGATCGGGTAAAAAGAGGGATGGCTGAAATGCAAAAAGGCGGCGTCATCATGGACGTTGTGAATGCCGAACAGGCAAAAATCGCTGAAGAAGCCGGAGCGGTAGCGGTTATGGCTTTGGAACGGGTCCCGGCGGACATTCGCGCGGCCGGCGGTGTGGCGCGTATGGCGGATCCAACGATCGTGGAAGAAGTGATGAACGCCGTTTCGATTCCGGTGATGGCGAAAGCGAGAATCGGACATATCGTAGAGGCGCGTGTGTTGGAAGCGCTCGGAGCTGATTACATTGATGAAAGTGAAGTGCTGACGCCGGCGGACGAAGAGTTTCACATCAACAAACGGGAATTTACGGTGCCGTTTGTATGCGGATGCCGTGATTTGGGTGAAGCTGCGCGCCGCATCGGCGAAGGGGCTTCGATGCTTCGGACGAAAGGCGAGCCGGGTACGGGCAACATCGTGGAGGCCGTTAGGCATATGCGTGTCGTGCAGTCGCAAGTGAGGAAAGTCGTCGCCATGTCGGAAGACGAACTCATGACGGAAGCGAAAAACTTGGGCGCTCCCTATGACGTGCTTTTGCAAATTCGCGAAAAAGGCCGTTTGCCGGTCGTAAACTTTGCCGCGGGCGGAATCGCGACCCCTTCGGATGCGGCTTTGATGATGCAGCTCGGTGCCGACGGCGTGTTCGTCGGATCCGGTATTTTCAAATCGAAGAATCCGGAGAAATTCGCGCGTGCCATCGTTGAAGCGACGACGCATTATGAAGATTACAAATTGATCGGCGAATTGTCGAAGGATCTCGGCGAAGCGATGAAAGGCATCGAAATGTCGACGCTTGAACCGGGACAACGCATGCAAGACCGTAGTTTTTAAAGTTTCGGACGAAGAAGGGAAATGCAAATGGTCAAAATTGGAGTACTTGGCCTTCAAGGGGCGGTTCCAGAACATGTGAAGGCTCTTGAAGCGTGCGGCGCGGAAACGATCGTCGTCAAGCGCGTGGAACAGCTTGAGGAAATTGACGGCCTTGTCATGCCCGGCGGCGAGAGCACGACGATGCGCCGTTTAATGGATAAATACGGATTTATCGAGCCTTTGAAGGGCTTTTCGGAAGAAGGCAAGCCGATCTTCGGTACTTGTGCGGGGCTCATTTTGCTGGCGAAAGAAATCGAAGGGCATTCCGGCGTTCATCTTGGCTTGATGGACATGAAAGTGAAGCGCAACGCCTTCGGCCGCCAGCGCGAGAGTTTCGAAGCGGAGCTGCTCGTCAAAGGACTGGAAGGTTCTTTTACCGGTGTGTTCATTCGGGCGCCTTACATTCTCGAAGTCGGGGAATCCGTCGAGGTGCTTTCGAAACATGAGGATAAAATTGTCGCTGCACGCCAAGAGAGGTTGTTGACGTGTGCTTTTCATCCGGAGCTGGCGGAAGATTCCCGTTTTCACGGACTTTTTGTCGAAATGGTCGAGAAGGCGAAAACGCAGCTTGCATAACGGGTGAAAATGGTGTAGATTAATTTATTAATGAGAACAGGCTTTGACATCCGATGAAGAGAATCAGTAGCGAAACGGCTTCAGTCCAGAGAGTCGGTGGTTAGGTGTAAACCGATCTGAGGCGTTCGCGAATCCGTCTCTGAGGAAAAATGCCGAAACGACGCGTTTTCGCGGTAGGCATTTTCGGTTTGTCCGCCGATAACGGACTTGAGAGGCCGTTC
Organism: Bacillales bacterium; assembly: GCA_035700025.1. Lineage (NCBI taxonomy): Bacteria > Bacillati > Bacillota > Bacilli > Caryophanales > Caryophanales bacterium. Next base: position 56,013 of record DASSOY010000028.1, read on the forward strand.
GACCGAATTCGGACGGCAATCAGGGTGGCAACGCGGAAGACAACTTCCGTCCCTACGAGGGACGGGAGTTTTTTTTATTTTTCGAAGGAGGTTTCAGGAATGCTCGATTTAAAATACGTACGCAATCATTTCGACGAAGTGAAGGAACGGTTGCAGCATCGCGGGGAAGATTTAAGCGCGCTGGATCGGTTCGAGGCGCTTGATGAGAAACGCCGTGAACTTATTCAAAAAACGGAAACGTTGAAGCAGCAAAGAAATGAAGTGTCTGAACAAATTGCGAAAGCGAAAAAGGCGAAAGAAGATGCCGCGGACAAGATTGCCGAAATGCGGGAAGTCGGCAAGGAAATTAAGCAATTGGACGAATCGTTGAACGAAGTGGAAGCGGACTTGCAGCAAATCCTGCTGACGATTCCGAACGTGCCGCATGAAAGCGTGCCGATTGGCGAAGATGAGGATGACAACGTCGAAATTCGCCAATGGGGCGACGTGCCGACGTTCGATTTTGAGGTGAAGCCGCACTGGGATGTCGGCGTCGATCTCGGCATTCTCGACTTTGAACGGGCAGCAAAGGTGACCGGCAGCCGATTCGTGTTTTATCGCGGACTCGGAGCGCGTCTCGAGCGGGCGCTCATTAATTTTATGATGGATTTGCACCAGTCGGAGCACGGCTATGAAGAAATGCTCCCGCCGTACTTGGTCAACCGAGGCAGCATGACGGGAAGCGGCCAGCTGCCGAAATTTGAGGAAGATGCGTTCAAAATTCGCGAGTTTGATTACTTCTTGATTCCGACGGCTGAGGTGCCGGTGACGAATTACTTCACGGGAGAAATTTTACAAGCAGACGATTTACCTGCAAAATTCGTTGCTTACAGCGCGTCTTTTCGTTCGGAAGCAGGTTCTGCCGGCCGTGACACGCGCGGACTTATCCGCCAGCATCAATTCAACAAAGTCGAGCTCGTGCAGCTTGTAAAACCGGAAGATTCTTATGCGGCGCTCGAAGAGCTCACTGGTCACGCGGAAAAAGTTTTGCAGCTGCTGGAGCTGCCTTATCGCGTCATGAGCATGTGCACCGGCGATCTCGGCTTCCACGCAGCGAAAAAATACGACATCGAAGTTTGGCTGCCAAGCTATGACACTTACCGTGAAATCTCCTCTTGCTCGAACTTTGAGGATTTCCAGGCGCGGCGCGCAAACTTACGCTATCGCCCCGAACCGAAAGCGAAGCCGGAATTTTACCATACGTTGAACGGATCCGGACTCGCCATCGGCCGCACGGTCGCCGCAATCCTCGAGAACTACCAGCAAGCCGACGGTTCTGTCGTGATTCCGGAAGCGCTTCGCCCTTACATGGGCAACTTCGACGTCATTTCAGCACGGTGACCATCATGCGTGAGCGTGCAGTAAAGGCCGCGATGCAGTTCGTCTCCGAACACTTTCCCGCTTGCCGAGCGGCATTGCTTGCCGGCAGCCATGTACGCGGTGAAGGGACATCGACGTCAGACCTTGACATCGTAGTCGTCGACGAAAGGGTTCCTTCCGCATATCGGGAGTCCTTGCATGCCTGCGGCTTTCCGATCGAGCTGTTTGTTCACAACCTCACCTCGTACAAGACGTTTTTTCGTCAGGATGCGGCACGCGCGCGGCCGAGTTTGCCGACGATGGCCGCTGAGAGTGTGGTGCTTGTCGGCGATGCGCTGGCCGCTGAAATGAAACAAGAGGCGGCAGTACTGCTGGCCGCGGGTCCGCCTCATTGGACGTCCGAGGAAATCGAAGCGAAGCGTTACACGATCAGCGAACTGCTTGAGGATTTCGAAGGATCGAGCGATCCGCAGGAAGATCTTTTCACCGTCCAGGCACTCGCCGTGCATTTGCATGAGTTTGAGCTGCGGACGAAGGGCCATTGGATTGGCGAAGCAAAATGGATCATGCGCGCCTTGCGCAACTACGATCGGAATTTTGCCGAGCGGTTTTATGAAACGTTTGAACGCTTTTGGCGGGCACGGGAAAGGGAGGCGCTCGTCGCCTTCGCCGAGGAGATTTTACGGCCCCACGGCGGCCGCTTGTTTGAAGGATTTTCACGGGCGAAAAGCATGTGATGCCGTCTGGACTCACATGTTTTTTTGATGTGTTAAAATTGTGAAAATGGGTATTTGCGGATCCCCTTTCGCGGTTGTTTTTCGCGGGAACATCCACCGAAGTCGTCAGTAAAAACGTACTGGATGACTGCAAATTAATTGCGATCTAACCTTTGTGATATGATGAGTTCAACAATGCGGCGTTTCGAAAGGAGGACGGCCATGTATAAGAAGCTTAAGAAACTCCATCATCTCAACGTATTTCTGTTTTTCCTGTTGCTTTTGACGGGAATTCTTTTGTACTGGCCCGCTTTCCGCCAACATTACCCGCAACAGCGCATTTGGGCGCGTGATGTTCATATAATCATCGGCTTATATTTGGCGTTTCTCCTATTGCGATTCCTCTATCGAGGGTTGGCTGATCATTGGGACCGGCTTGCAAAACAGGGGGCCGTCGGCAAAAAGGCAAATTTGACGTTCATCGTCGTTGTGACCGCGATTATGACTGTGAGCGGCATCATTCTTTGGGGGCAACGGCTGCTGCCGTTCTGGCTGAACAGTGTTTCCCTCGTTTTCCATGATTGGACCGTGATCATTGCGTTGCCTTTTATCATTTTTCATATGGTCACGAGGATGTGGTGGGTGCGCAAGCAGCGAAAAGCCGTTGGCGATACAACGTATGTTCCGAAGACGCTTGCTTCGCTGCCAAGACGGGATGTGTTGAAATTCGGGATCGGTGCCTTGATCGCTTTGATCGTCGGCCCCGTTTTGTATCAGTCAATGAAAACGAAATGGTCGGCGTCCACGGGGAAGATTGACCAGTTGGCGAACGTCGTCCGCGGCGACAAAAATCACCTCGTGCCGAAGCCAAAGCCGTTGCCGGCGTCTCGTCCCCCGAAAGGCGGCGGGTACGAAGGGAGGTTCCGTATTTATACGGTGACGCCGATTCCGGCGTTTGATAATCAAAGCTGGGATTTTCGCATCGATGGACTCGTGAAACATAAGCAACATTGGAAATGGCAGGAGTTTATTACCCTTCCTCGAAAAGTGCAAGTAAGCGATTTTCATTGCGTTACGGGGTGGTCTGTTTATCACGTCACGTACGAAGGCATTCCATTAACACAATTGCTGAAAATGGCCGGGGTAAAATCGAGCGCCACCCACGTGAAATTTTATTCCGGGGACGGGGTTTATACGGACTCGCTTACCGTGAAACAAGCGCAAATGAACGACGTAATGGTGGCGATGCTCATGGACGGGAAGTTGATTCCTTCGGAATTCGGCGGTCCGGTGCGGCTGATCGTGCCGAAAATGTACGGCTATAAATCGGTCAAATGGCTCAACCGGATTGAATTGATCGATCATGACCATACCGGGTACTGGGAGCAGCGAGGTTACAGCAAAAATGCATGGTTGTCGTAAGAAAAGGAGGCACTTATGCTGAAAGCAGTCATTTTCGATTTCGACGGGACGTTGGCGGATACGCTGCCGATCGTGTTCCGGTCTTTCCAAGAAATCTTTCGATCTTATAAAAATGAAACGAAAACCGCTGAAGACATTAAAGCGTTGTTCGGTCCTTCGGAGGAGCGGATCATTCGCGGCGTCTTCGACGAGAAGGACTATGCGCAAGCGGTTGAAGATTATCATGATTATTACTGGAAGCATCATGACAAATGGGTGAAGCGGTCGCGGGAAATCGAACGTTTGCTGCAGTTGATTCGTGAGCGGGGACTCAAACTCGCAATCATGACGGGAAAAGGAAGGCGCAGCCTCGACTTGTCGTTGAAGGCGCTTGGAATGGAAAAGATGTTTGACATGACGGTGACCGGTGATGAGGTGGTCCGTCCGAAACCGGATCCGGAGGGGTTGTTAAAAATTGTTGAGGCGTTCGATGTATCGCCGAACGAGGCGGTCTTTGTCGGCGACAGCGATACGGACGTGCGCGCCGGAAAACGGGCGGGGATGGAAACCATTGCTGTTCAATGGCTTTCCACCCCGCAGACCGAAAACTTCGCGGAAAGTCCCGATCATCTTTTTACCGATCCGGCTTGTTTTCAAGTTTGGCTTGAACAAGCGTTAGCTTCTAAATGACGCCCTCTCTTTTGAGTTGCTCGAGTTCTTGTTCACTGAAATCGAGCAACCCTTCATAAATTTCCTTATTGTGCGCGCCGAGCCGCGGCCCTGCCCAATTCAGGTTTCCGGGCGTACGGCTCAGTTTCGGCACAATACCGGGCATATGAACCTCCCCTAAATCTTCATCTTCTATCTTTTGAATCATGTCCCGGTAATGGTAATGCGGATCCTTTGCAATGTCGGCAATGCTGTAAATCGGACCGGACGGGATCGCATGGCTGTCCATGATTTCCATCACTTCGCTCAAAGGCTTCGACGCGGTCCATTGAGCGATGAGGTCGTCGAGTTCCTGTTGATGTTCGCCTCGTGCTTCATGCGTGCAAAAGCGGCTGTCATCCTTCCATTCCGGATGTCCGATCGCTTCCGTTAACCGATTGAAAATGTTGTCGGCATTGGCGGCGATGATTACCCACTTTTGATCTTTTGTCATATATGCGTTTGATGGTGCGACTTTCGGCAGGATCGTCCCGGTCCGTTCTTTGATGATGCCGTATTTGTAATATTCGCCGATCGCGTTTTCCATCAAAGCAAACACTGACTCGTACAAAGCAACGTCGATCAACTGGCCTTGTTCGTCGTTATGTTGCTTTTGGTGGTAAAGAGCGACCATCGCTCCCAGTGCACCAAACATGGCCGCGACGGAATCGCCGATGCTGATGCCGACGCGCGGCGGCGGCAAATCCGGATAACCGGTGACGTAGCGAATGCCGCCCATCGCTTCGCCGACGCTGCCAAATCCCGCCCTGTTGCTGTACGGCCCGTCTTGTCCGAATCCAGAAATACGGACCATGATCAGTTTCGGATGGATCTTCTTCAAATCTTCGTAACCGAGCTTCCATTTTTCAAGCGTGCCGGGGCGGAAATTTTCGACGACGATGTTGGCCGTTTTGCATAATTGCCGGGCGATCTCCTGCCCGCGTGCCGTTTTCAAATTCAATGTGACACATTTTTTGTTTCGCGACTGGGTCGACCACCAAATCGATTTGTTCTTTTCGACTTTGTTCCCCCATTTTCGGATCGAGTCTCCTTGTTCGGGCATTTCCACCTTGATGACTTCCGCGCCGTAATCGGCAAGAAGGCGTCCCATGAACGGGGCGGCAATGAAATTTCCGAGCTCGACCACTCTAACGCCTTCGAGCGGCGATTGTTTCCGCAATTCGTCTATCATGATTTTCCTCCTATCCCGGAACAGAATCGGCTGGATGAAGATCATCCGTTTTTCCGGCTTTCATCACTTGACCAGGCAATGTCCGGCCCATTTGTTTCTCGAGTCCGCGGGCACACGCGATCAGCCGGTCCAGGTCGATTCCCGTTTCATAGCCGCACAGGTGCAGCATGTGAACGAAATCCTCACTGCATATGTTTCCGCTTGCCCCCGGCGCGAACGGACAGCCGCCGAGTCCCGCCAATGAACTGTCGAAATGCGTGACGCCGGCTTCGATTCCGGCGAGTGCATTGGCTAAGCCCATTCCTCTCGTGTTATGCAAATGAAGCTGCAATAGGAGATGCGGCCATCGTTGCAAGATTTGCCGGCAAGTTTCTTTTATTTGCAGCGGATGCGCCATGCCCGTCGTATCGGCGAGGCAGATCGAACGAATGCCGGCTGCGGCTAATGGTTCGAGCAACGGCCATAATTTCTGAGCAGAATAGACGCCTTCGAAAGGACAGCCGAAACTCGTCGCCAGCCCTACGTTTAACGGGATGTTGGCCTGTTTGCTCATTTCGGCGAGCCGTAAGGCGAAAGTCAGGCTTTGCTGCACCGATTGGCGGCTGTTTTTGCGATTGTGCGTTTCGCTGGCCGAGAACACATAGTTGATTTCATCGACTTTCGCGGCCAAAGCTCTCTCCGCGCCTTTTTCGTTTAACACGAGTCCGCAAAAGACGACGTCGTCCACCCGCTGAAACGCGGCGAACAGTTCCTCGGCATCTTTCATGTTCGGGACGAGGACGGGGTGAACGAAAGAAGACAGTTCAAACCTTCGCACCCCGGCGGCGATCAAATCGTGCACAAGCGCGATTTTTCGTTCCGTGTCAATCCATTCCGGCTCAATTTGAAACCCGTCTCTCGTCACGACTTCGGTCACTGTGATCGATCGTTTCATCGCGTTTGCATCCTTGTCATCAACCGGTTCCGCCTAAATAGTGAGGCAGGAACGTGGCAATTTGCGGAAACAAAAGCACGAGTACGATAACGGCAATGACCGGAAACAAAAACGGAAGTACGGCGCGCACGAGCCGGTCGAATTTAATGTCGGAAATTCTCGTGATCGCAAACAAAACCATGCCGAACGGCGGTGTCAGTTCACCGACCATGAGCGTCAAAATCATGATGATCCCGAAATGCAGCGGATCCCCTCCGGCAGCGACGACGACTGGAACGAGAACAGGTGTTGCAATGTTAATGGAAACGATTGAAGACATGAAACAGCCGAGAAACAGCAGGAAGAGAATGATCATAATCATGATGGCCCAGTAATCATCGGAAATTGTCAGCATGATGTTGGATACGACGACGGGGATTTTTTCCCGGGTCAAAATCCAGGAAAATACGTTGGCAATCGCCAAAATGATCATGATCATGCTGCTGTCTTTCATCGTTTTGTTGAAGATGTCGTAAAGTTTCCGCCAAGAAATCGACCGATACACGAAAACGCCAAGAATCAAGGCGTAAAAGGCGGCTACCGCGCCGGCTTCCGTCGCCGTGAAGGCGCCGCTGATGATGCCCCCGATCAAAATGACAGGTGTCATTAACGGGAGAAACGCATGTTTGAAAGCAAACATAATTTGTTTGAATGTGGCTCGTTTTTCCGACGGATAATTTCTTTTGCGAACGACATATGCGATATAAAGCATTAACGAGACGGCCATCAACAAGCCCGGAATGATGCCTGCGATTAACAGCGCATTGACAGAGACACCACCTAAAATCGCATAAAGGATGATCGGAACGCTCGGAGGAATGATCGGTCCAATTAAAGATGAAGCCGCAGTTACGCTGCAAGAGAAATCGAGATCGTATTTTGCATCGCGCATCGCTTTAATTTCGATTTGGCCGAGACCGGCGGCGTCGGCGGTTGCCGAACCGGACATCCCGGCAAAAATTACGCTGGCGAGTACGTTCACGTGAGCCAACCCGCCTTTGAAATGCCCGACGAGCGCTTTCGCAAACATAAACAGCTTTTCCGTCGTTCCCGATTCGTTCATCAAGCGGCCGACAAGCAAGAACAATGGGACGGCGAGCAACGCGAAACTGTTTAAGCCGAAGACGGTTTTTTGGGCAATCATTTCAAACGGGATGTCGAAAATTCCGCGATCGACAATAAAGTATACAATCGTGCTGAGCCCCATCGAAAATACCGCGGGGATACCGAGTACGAGAAAGATAACGAGCGAACACAATAAAATGATTAAGGTCATGGCCGCGCCTCCTTATCGCCGAGTTGAAGCGCGCTGGTCACAAGCTGCTTCAGGAAAAACAGCGTCATAAACGCCGATCCGAGCGCCGCACCGAGATAGAGTATGCCTTGCGGGAGAGGAATCATCGTCAGTCGAATTCCCCAGCTCGAATGCGTCATAATCACGCTTCCGATCAACAAGGCGACCATGGATAAAGAGGAAAAGAATGTAATGATTAAATAAAGGATCATTTTCGTTTTCGGGTGAACGTTCTCGATCCAACGGTCGATCAGATCGACGCGCAAATGTTCGTTCGCGTGTACCCCGAGTGCCGCACCGATCAGCACCGACCACATGTTCAAATAGCGCGAAGCTTCTTCAGTCCACGTCAAGGGCAAGGAAAGCACATACCGGAAAAACACTTGCAAAAGAATACAAATGAAAAAGGCGATGAACAACAACGTTGAAAAATGGTCCAACAGTTTATCCAATCTGCGCCAAAACAGCTGCATATCCGATCACAACCTTTGCTAAGGGGGAAAAAAGGAGAAGTGCCTCCTCCTTTTTCCCTATTTTCTGAAATTATTTGTTGTTGATGGCTTTCATTGCTGCTTCATATACTCCCGGGGCGAGATCGCGTTCAATGATTTTCTTGTTGATTTCTTTTGCTTTTTCCATGAACGCTTCACGATCGGGATAAATCACTTCCATGCCGTGATCTTTACATTCTTGGACAAACTGTTTGTTCAAGTCCTCGATTTGCGGCTGAATGTAAGCAATCGTTTCGTCCACGGCATCTTGAATGAGTTTTTGTTCGGCCGGGTTGAACGAATCCCACGTTTTCGCGCTGATCAACCACGTTTGGAACAGTTCGATATGTTTCGTCGCGATTAAATATTTTTGGTAGTCCCACATTTTGCGTCCGGCGATGTTCGTCAAGAAATTTTCTTGCGCATCTACGGTTCCTGTCTTTAACGCGGTTACGATTTCAGGTGCCGCAATCGGTGTAGGCAGCGCTCCGAGTTCTTTCCAGATGTCGACCCACCATTGAATGTTCGGCATCCGAATTTTTAATCCGCTCATTTCCTCAGGAGTTTTGAATGGTTTGTTGCTTGTTGTCCATCTTGGACCGTAGCCGTGGAAGCCGAGCGGGGATGCCGCCTTTTTCGCGATCGAGCTTTTTAATTTTTTCGCCGATCGGCCCATTCATGAACCGTTTCACGCTTTCGTAATCCGGGAACAAGTACGGGAGCATCGCGATGTTGTATTCCTTATAGTATAAATCCGCTTGGACCACGTTGTAGCCCATGTCGAGTTCGCCGAGTTTCATTTGTTCGAGCGCTTCTTTTTCGCTGCCGAGTTGTCCGCCCATGAAGAAATTGATTCTCATTTTCCCGCCGCTCTTTTGCTCGACGAGTTCGGCGAATTTCTCTTTGATTCTTTTATCAATTCCGGAATCTTCCATCGTTGTCGCAAAAGTTAACGTTCGATCACGAATTTCATTGTCCGATTGGGCTGAAGATCCGTTCCCCGAGTCCCCCGAACCGTTTGATCCGGACGAGGAAGTCCCTCCGCCGCAACCGGCAAGCGCAAGCATTGTGATGAGTGCCAAACATAGAACCGTCCATAATTTCTTCACTTTCCAAAACCTCCCCATTTTTCAATTGGATTGCAAGCTTGTTTTCATCGTTTCCAGGTCGTTGTGCAAATGCTCCAACATCATCGTTTCCGCTTTCTTTTCATCTCTTTCGGCAATCGCCTCCACAATGTGTTTATGATCAGGTAAAAACGTTTGTAATCGGTCGTAACGGCTGAGCACGAAACGGTACATGTAAATGCGCCCTTTCAAAGGAGTGAGCAATTTAAGCAAATGCGAGTTGTGGCTGGATTGGACGATGTGTTCGTGAAACGTCTGGTTCAGCTGTAAGACCTGTTCGTTATCTCCCTTGGCTAAGGCTTGTTCAGTTGTTTCGTAGATGGTTTTGAGCTGTTCAATTTCTTCGTTCGACGCTTGAAGGGCCATGCTTTTCGCCGCAAGTGCTTCCAGGACTGCGCGGCATTGGGACATTTCTTCAAAATCTTGCAGAGAAGCGGAAAAGACGACATAGCCGTTCTCCGATTCTTCCACCCATCCTTCAGCTTCAAGCGTTCGAAGTGCTTCGCGCACGGGCGTCCGGCTGATGCCGAGCTGTTCGGAAAGCAAACTTTCGCTTAATCGTGCGCCCATTCGGATTTCGCCGCCCACCATTTGTTCAATGAGCACATCGGTCACTTGTTTGAACAAAGGAACCGATTTTTCAAGCCGGGAAAAGGATGCCATCAATGTACGCTCCTTTCGGATTATATTCGATAACTCTCAGTATACTGTATACAGTATAAACACAAAATTCAAAAAAGTAAATAATATTTTTTGCACAAAAATAGCATCCTCGTTTGGATGCTGTACGGATGCTGAATGTTCGCTCTTACCAGTTGTTTAAGATCGTGTGCAACTGCTTGAGAACGGCTGCCAGATCGGATTGATTTTTTACAAAATCGCATTTATCGCCGTCGATGCGAAGTACCGGGATGTCCTGATTTGCCGCTTGAAATCGCTCCATGAACGTTTCATAGTCTGCGCGCAGTTGTTTCAAATAATCGGTAGAAAGATGTGTTTCCGCCTTTCGGCCACGCATCGCGATTCTGTTCAGCAAGGTTTCAAGGCTCGCGGTCAAATAAATGACGACGTTCGGTTTCGGCAAATCATCGGTCAATAGATGATAGATTTGCATGTATTTATCGTAATGTTCGCGCGTCAACGTGCGTGAAGCAAAAATCTCGTTTTTAAAAATATGATAGTCAGCGGTAACGGCTTGATTGCGTGCCAAATAGTCGCGCTGTACATCTTCAAGCTGCTTAAACCGGTTGCAAAGAAAGAACATTTCCGTTTGGAAGCTCCATTCTTCCACGTTTTGATAAAACTTCCCGAGAAAAGGATTTTCTTCGGCGATTTCTTCCACTACGGGAAAACCGAAATGGTGACCGACGGCCCGTGCCAACGTCGTTTTTCCGACGCCGATCGGCCCTTCGACGGCAATGAAAGCAGGCGGTTTCACGGCGAATCTCCTCTCGTCCGATGAGTAATTGTAGTATAGCATGCAATTTGGTATAATGCGTGGGGAGCCTGTCCCAGTAGCTCAGCTGGATAGAGCAATCGCCTCCTAAGCGATAGGTCAGAGGTTCAAATCCTCTCTGGGACGTCAACGGAGCCTTGTGCAATCAAGGTTCTTTTTTTGTTTCGATTCGGCGGGCATCAAACCGGATGGCTGCATGTGCGAGTGCGGCACCGACCGTGGTCGGCTTCAATTTTTTCGCGGTTTGATGTAAAATGAAGGTGGAAGGTTACGAGTCAAATCCTTGTCCCCTCTATCTCGTCTATTGATGTTGGCGAACTTGTATAATCCGTCACGTGTTTGGACATCATAGAGATAGAATCAAGGAGGGAATTTGGATGAACGAGAAGGTGCATCGTCTCATTGTCAAGGCCGTAATGACAAGGATGCCGGACAGCCGCGAACAGGTAGAGGACTTCTTCATCGGATTTGACGGATGTGATCGACCTTATTTACTGTTGCCGACCCCTTCCGAATTAGGAGAAGACATGATCTTTACGATTCGTTTGATCGGGGACCGGACCAACAAATACCGTTTCAGACCAGATACGAATTTTACTAGAATTCCATTTCGAAGACTCCGCTATTTCTTTGATGATAAAACGTTTTTCTTCGGTCCCGAAGAAAACATGCTTGAACGCTTGTTAGAGGGCGAAATTTACGAGACGTACAGAGAGTGGATTCATAATTTGTGCGACCCGCGAAAAAAGAGAAAACAAATTTCGTAACGAGTTGTCGGAATACCGGCAACTTTTTTTTTTGGGAAACGGACAAAAAATGCATCCCGTTTGAGAATGATTTTAAATAGAAAGGGGGTGAAATCGAGAGGTGACAAAATACGGATGGGTCAGTCTGTTAGCCGTGGTCTTATTTTTTACTATTCCGGCAGTGGTGTTTGCGTCCGGAAATCATGAATCATCGGAAAAAGGTCACGGAAATCACCGGGGTCCCGACAAAGCCGAACGAACAGTCGATCCTTCAACGGAAAAAGCCGTAAACTTATCCGTGCATGCGGATGAACATGCGGTTGTGAATGCGAACGTCAAGGCGGACGAAGCGGAGATCCTGGACGAGGCGGAAAAATCGCTGCCCCCGAAAAGCCGCGGTCGGACAAAGACGGAAATCACCGTCGAACAGACCGGGAACAAGAGTGTCGACAAAGCGATGCGAAAGCTGAACGACGCTGTGCGCAAAGCTGTCGGGAAAGCGAAAGAACGCCTCCAGAAGGCGGAGGATCATGCGTCTAAGTTAGTGAAAGCTCGTAACGCCGCGAGTAGCGAAGGTGCGTCCGAAAAAGGTGTACATTCGAACAAGCGGGTGTCAACGAACGAATTACATAAACGTTCCGGAGCATCCGCGTCGGATGTTCGAACCGAACGGCATACGAAAACCGGGACGCCGAAACAACAACAAGAAGTTGTGACGAATGCGGCGGACGATGAATCTGAACCGTCTTCTCAAGATGTTCCGAAACGGACCAGTCCGAAGATTCCGGATGCAATCCTGTCGTGGTTTGCGCCGGGTACCGGCATGTTTCAGCCGAACGGGGAACGGAATGGTCATGAGCTCAATCCGTCATTCTGGGGATTTGCGATGTTGCATCAGAATGAGCGCGGAAACGGGTTGATGAACCCGTTCGTTCTTCTTCAGGAAACAAGATACCGGACCCAATGGATCCACGCGCCGCCTACGCCGCCGCCGAAATCAAACTCCTTTTCATCCAACACGATTTAATACCCAACAACGAAAAGGAGAGATTCGATTATGAAATTCATGTTGAAAACGGTCGTATTTGCGGCTGCACTGCTGTTTACCGTTGTCGTAAGCGGACAAATGACGGAGGCTGCCGGAAATGGGAAGGCCCACGGCCACCATCATGCGAAAGCGTCTTTGAAAGTTGCCGTTAAAGCGGATGACGATGTAAAGGCTGACGTCGAAGAACAAGCAGACGAAGATGTTGATGCACAAGCAGACGTGGATCAAGATTCCGACGAGCAAGCCGACGTCGAGAAAACGAACAAGAGTTGGGAAAACAAAGTTCATTCGCAAGCTGCGGAACACGCAAGCGAGCAGGCAAAACTGCACGCTTCCGCTAACTCTGCGGTACACGCGGTAGCGGAAGAAAACAGTGACGTGAAGTCGGACGACGACGCAACAGTGGAAGAAGAAGGCGACGTTAATACGGACGACGACGCGACAGTGGAAGAAGAAGGCGACGTTAATACGGACGACGACGCAACAGTGGAAGAAGAAACGGACGCAGACGCGGATACTGACGCGACAGTGGAGGAAGAAACGGACGCAGACGCGGACACTGACGCAACAGTGGAAGAAGAAACGGACGCAGACACTGACACTGATGCGACGGTAGAAGAAGATGAAGAAGTAAACAAAGACACGGATGCAACGGTCGAAGACGAAGTGGATGCAGACGACAGTGAACAAGCGAGCACGGAAGAGGACGTTCAAACGAGCCTTATGAACAAAATCAACGCTCAAGCCGCTGAACATGCAAGCGCACAAGCCCAATTGCATGCGGCTGATAACTCCGCCGTTCTTGCGGTAGAGGAAGAAGAAGCCGGTGACGTCAGCGAAGACACGAACGTTGATGAAGACGTGCAAGCGGATACGGAAACGGAAGAAGATGCTTCTTCTGAAGATGTCCTCGTCTTCGATTTGCAACAGCAGTAAGAAAGGTTAGGACCGGGAGTGATCCCGGTTCTCTTTTTTTTAGGTTGAGACATCCATAGCTGACCGTGCTTCAGACAATTATATAGTGTATGATGGGTATTGGAGATACCCTGTCTATTGGTACGATAATTAAAAGAGAGGATTCACTTGATGCGAAGGTACGTTATTATTTGTATGAGCATAATTTGTGTAATACTCTTACTTACTTCATGTAAAAATAGTAAAAATGTCGAAGGAAATAACAAACAAGTTTCTTCTGTTCATATCATGTCATTCATACAAAATGTAGAAGAACATTCTGATTTCACGGATCAACCAAAAGGTTTTCAAGTGATTGCAAACATTAAAAAGACATTTGATGACAATACTCAAAATGTTTATATCGTTTGTGAACTTACAATTGATAAACCTAAAAAGCAAATGAAAAATGTTTACATCACCTCAGTCTTTAACACGGAGATTAATAAATATCTTTTGGTTGATTATCCATATATAAGTAATCGCGCTGGAGAAGCGGTTACCATTTTTCCGAATAAATACCCAAAAGGTATGGTAGTAGGTCGGGCGTTCATAGCGAAAAAAACTGTAGATGACACGGATGATTTAAAAGATTTATTTACCAATATGAAAACCAAAATTACTTGGGAGGATCAATCCGGCAAGCGTCACTCCGAATATATTATGCTGGATAAGGACGAGATCAGTTTAGATAAAAGTGTAATCACTTACTTTCAAAAATCCATAAAAAATAACTTGAAACCATAACGTCAAAAATATGATACAAGCGAGGGAGTTTCTCCGTATGGGGGCAAAGACGTGAGTGCACCTCATACGGGGGCTTTCTTTTTTGACAAACCATTCTGTTTTGGAGGAAGTGGAAAGGTTTATTCAAACACGGAGGCGGTACGAGTGGAAATTGTCGGACTTAACCATCTAACGTTTTCGGTGTCAGATTTGGCGCGTTCGGTTGAATTTTATCGGGAAGTGTTCGGGGCCAAATTACTCGTCAAAGGCAGAAAAACGGCTTATTTTGACTTAAACGGGCTCTGGCTCGCGCTGAATGTGGAGAAAAACATTCCAAGAAACGAAATTCATGGCACTTACACGCATATTGCGTTCACGGTGCGAGATGAAGATTTTCAGCCGTTTTGCGACAAGCTGGAGGCGCTTGAAGTCAACGTTCTAAAAGGACGAATCCGGGACGAACGGGATAAAAAATCGGTGTATTTCACGGATCCGGACGGCCATAAATTCGAGTTTCATACGGGCAGCCTGCAAGACCGATTGGACTATTACCGCGAAGAGAAACAAGAGATGGAGTTTTTTGAATGAATAACGATGAAAAATATATGAAGAGAGCGATGGCGAAAGCGAAAGAAGCAGCAGCGATAGGGGAAGTGCCGATCGGTGCGGTGATCGTGCAGGGAGATGAAATCATTGCAGCGGCCCACAACTTGCGCGAAACGGAGCAGCAGGCTACGGCGCATGCCGAACTGTTGGTGATTGAGGAAGCCTGCCGAAAGACCGGGTTTTGGCGGCTGACGGGATGTACATTGTACGTGACGCTCGAACCTTGCGCCATGTGCAGCGGGGCGATCGTGCAGTCGCGGATTGAGCGCGTCGTGTATGGTGCAGCGGACCCGAAGGGCGGCTGTGCGGGCACGTTGATGAACTTGCTGCAGGAGAGCCGGTTCAACCATTGTGCTGAAGTTACGGCAGGCGTGCTTGCTGAGGAATGCGGTCAAATGCTGAGCGATTTTTTCAAAGCCTTGCGAAATCGTTGAAGGTGCGGCATAGTATTTATCCTTGAAAAGCCCAGGGAAATGTGGTACATTAATTCATGGCTTTTCGGGAGGCAGAAAGTCTTTATTTTTCTCACCTCTAACCTCCCACTTCTCACATCTAATACGGAGGCGTACCCAAGTCCGGCTGAAGGGGACTGACTCGAAATCAGTTAGGACGTCAATCGGCGTCGCGGGGGTTCGAATCCCTTCGCCTCCTCCATTTTTATACATAGTTGCCCAACCTCTTCGGATGAGTCCGGGGAGGTTTTTTGATTGTGACGGAAACGAGGCATCGTCGACCCAATCATCTTGACAAAAAATTCAAACCGATCCATAGTCAAGGGGTAAACGTTACCCTCGGATGATTCGACAAGCGAAAGCCCTGTCGCGGCCATAAGTGAAGCGGAGGCAACAACGACGATGACATTTTTTTCTAATTTTATCGGATTTATTATGGTGACCGCTGTCGTGGTGCTGCCTTTTGTTTCTCCGATTAAAGCGTGTTACAAAGGGGAAATGTCCGTAAGGAAACAGACCATTTTCATCCTATCTTTGTTCATCCTCACCTTCGCCGGGTTTTCATTGCTTTTCGGTCCGCTGACCTTCAGTCCTCAAGTCGTCTCCGGAAACGGAAATCCCGCGTGGTTCGTCATCCCCGAACTGGTCGCCTTGTTCGCCGTCCTTGCATGCTTTCTCTGGATTTCGGCCAGCCAATTGTTTCAGCATCGGAAAACAGTCTCCGTTTCGTTCGTTCTCTTTACCGCCATTGTTCTCATTTTCTTATGCATCATCGGAGAAGTACGGTTCGTTCAAGATCTCGTCGTTGCGCTTGGAGGCGGTCCAACCGAGCATGAATCGGTGATTTATCGGTACGGGTGGCTGAACATTTATACGAACAAACTGTATTTCAACGGTTATACTTTTGCAGCTGGAGTATTTTTCAGCATATCGATCGGAGGAATCGTTGCCCTTGTGAAGAGGAACACCAAGTCGGGCCCGTAATGATTTTGAAAAATTTGTCACTCGGTACCGGTTGCTTTTTTCACGCAAACGTTTTATACTAACGAGTGCCGTGCTAGGCGGGGAGGCAGCGGTGCCCTGTACTCGCAATCCGCTACAGCGAGGCTGAATCCCTTTTCGAGGTCCAATCGTTTTAAGGTCTGGCGCAAGTAAGTGATGTTGACGTTCGGGTCCTGCGCAACGGACACCCATGAACCCTGTCAGGTCCGGAAGGAAGCAGCAGTAAGTGGGCTTTCTCCGTGTGCCGCGGGAGTGCCTGGACCGAGTTAACTGCTTGTGTTCGCTTATGGGCGGTTGGATCGACAGAAGGTGCACGGCGTACATATTTGAAAAAAGCGAAGCTTTTTTCTGAAGTGAGAAGTGAGAGGTTGGCATCGGCCAAATTGGTGAGCGAAGCCAATTTGATTTTTTAAGGAATCCGCTCGGGAGATGAGCGGGTTTTTTTCTATTTTTAAATCGGTTATAATTAAGGAAGATCAAGAGGAAAAGAGGGTATGGGATGAGTTATCAGGCGCTATACCGCGTTTGGCGGCCGAAATGTTTCGCCGACGTGGTCGGCCAGCAGCACATCACGAAAACTTTGCAGAACGCCTTGTTGAAGCAGCAACCGTCCCATGCCTATTTGTTTACGGGTCCGCGCGGCACAGGGAAAACAAGCGCGGCGAAGATCGTCGCGAAAGCGGTAAACTGCGAGCAGGCACCGACAGCGGAACCTTGCAATGAATGTTCCTCATGCCGGGGAATTGCCGACGTTTCGATATCCGATGTGATTGAAATTGACGCGGCGTCAAACAATGGCGTCGATGAAATTCGCGACATTCGCGACGGTGTCAAATATGCGCCGAGTGCCGTCCGCTATAAAGTTTACATCATTGATGAAGTTCACATGTTGTCTCCCGGGGCTTTCAATGCGCTTTTAAAGACGCTTGAAGAGCCGCCTGAGCATGTGCTGTTTATTTTAGCAACGACGGAACCCCACAAGATACCATTGACAATCATTTCCCGTTGTCAACGGTTCGATTTCCGGCCGATATCCAACGGGGCGATCGTGGGACAATTGAAAAAAATCCTCGCCGCTGATGCCACCGATGCGGATGAAGACGCTTTAAAATTGATTGCCCAAGCGGCCGAAGGCGGAATGCGCGATGCACTCAGTTTGCTTGATCAAGTGCTTTCTTTCTGCGACGGCCAAATTTCGGTGGATGACGTGCTTGACGTCACGGGATCGGTTTCGCGCGAATTTCTCGCTCATGTAACGCAGGCTGTTTTGGAGAAAGATGCTTCGGCTGGCATTGAAGCGATCGGGACGTTGATCGAAAAAGGGAAGGATCCGGTCCGCTTTCTCGAGGATTTGATTTATTATTACAGGGATCTTTTGCTTTACAAGACGTCCGCGGAGCTTGAAAACGTGTTGGAACGCGCCGAAGTGGACGATCATTTTAAACAATTAGCCGAGGCGATGGACAATCCGGCCATTTACCGAATCATTGAGACGCTCAATGCGAGCCAGCAAGAAATGAAGTGGACGAATCACCCGCGCATTTTTTTGGAATTGTCGATCGTCAAGCTTTGCCGTCCAGAACCATCGGCTCCTCAGGCGGCGGTTCAACCGGATGCCGGTGTCGTCGAACGCATCGAAAAGCTGGAACAGCAGTTGAAGGAATGGAAGAACCAACCGGCAAGAGAAACGGTTGCAGAATCTCCTTCGGAGTCGAAGCGGAAACGGCGGCCGGCGGGCAAATCTACGTTCAAAGTCGACATCGGACGAATCAAATCATTGCTTGATGAAGCATCGAAACCGGCGTTGCAGCAACTCCGGGCAAAATGGCAAGACATTATGGAAAATGTGCGCGTCCATAAAGTGTCTGCGCACGCCTGTTTAATCAACAGCCAACCGGTCGCTTGCTCGAGTGAAAGGTTTTTGCTTGCTTTCAAACATGACATTCATTGTAAAATGATCAATGACAATCTTGAGCATCAACAGATCGTGATGCAGGCCGTTCGCTCCGTTTTGGGGACCGACCTCGAATTGTTGACAATACCTGAGAACGAATGGGAAAAGCTGAAAGCGGCCTACATCCGCAAGCAGCGCGGAAGTGCCGAAGATGAGAGTGCCGAAGGCGAAGATCCGCTGGTCGCGGAAGCGAAGAAATTGTTCGGAGACGAATGGGTCGAAATCAAATCATGAGGAAAAGGCGGCGATTCGAATGAAAGGCAACATGAACAACATGATGCGTCAAATGCAAAAGATGCAAAAGCAAATGGCGAAAGCGCAAGAAGATCTTAAAGAGGAAAAGGTTGAAGCCACGGCTGGCGGAGGCATGGTGACTGTTGTCGCGAACGGCCATAAAGAAATCTTGGACGTAAAAATCCAAGAGGAAGCCGTCGATCCCGACGACGTCGAAATGCTTCAAGACCTTGTGCTGGCGGCGACGAACGAAGTGTTGAAAAAGGTGGATGAACTGACGAATCAACGGATGGGCAAATTCACAAAAGGCATGAATCTGCCGTTCTAACCGACTTGATGCGTACATGTACTTAATGGAGGCAAATGCCGTGCATTACCCCGAACCGATAGCAAAACTCATCGACAGTTTTATGAAATTGCCGGGGATCGGCCCGAAAACGGCCGTTCGTCTGGCTTTTTTCGTGTTAGAAATGAATGACGACGATGTTTACGATTTCGGAAAAGCGCTTGTTCATGCGAAGCGCGACCTTTTATCTTGTTCAGTTTGCTTTAATATTTCCGACCGCGATCCGTGCCCGATTTGCGATGATCACGGGCGTGATCGTTCGGTCATATGCGTCGTTCAAGATCCGAAGGACGTCATCGCCATGGAAAAAATGAAAGATTATACCGGACTCTATCATGTGCTGCACGGAGCGATATCTCCGATGGACGGCATTGGTCCCGAAGACATCAAAATATCCGAATTGTTAAAACGGCTGCACGACGAAACCGTTCAAGAAATTATTTTGGCGACAAACCCGAATGTCGAAGGCGAAGCAACCGCTGCGTATATCGCCCGTTTAGTGAAACCGGTCGGAATCAAAATATCCCGGATTGCTCACGGTCTTCCCGTTGGCGGCGATCTTGAATATGCCGATGAGGTAACGTTGTCGCGTGCGCTTGAAGGCCGGCGGGAAATGTAAGGCATGTCGTCTTTTAAGGAGGAGAACGAACGGTGATGAAACGAAAACGCCGCTTGCGCAAGCAAGTCAATGAACGATTGCTGGATGCAATTTCGCGGGCGAAACAAGATTGGCTGCGACAAAGGGAAATGGTTGAGAAAAGCATTGACCCCGCCGACAGTGTGATTCATGAATTGAAGCTCGCGGAATCGCGTTATTTCTTTTTGTTGAAAGAAGCGAAAGTTCTTTTTGCCGACCACCCTTCATAAAGTGAAGTGAAGGGAGGGCTTGACCTTGGAACCGATGTATATCATCGCCATGATCGGCGGGTTGATCGTTCTGTTGTTGGTCATCGGCGCGCCGGTGAAACCGATTCGCTGGATCGGAGCAGCTGCCGTTCGCCTTATGATCGGTGCTTTGTTTTTGTTTTTCCTCAATATTTTCGGAACTTCCCTTGATTTGCACATTCCGATTAACTTGATCACGACGGCGGTCTCCGGCTTTTTGGGCATTCCCGGATTGTGTGTGCTCGTGGCGATCAAATACTTGATTTTGTCTTAATTTGGAAGACGGATAGCCGTTGACACTGTTTTTGGACCATGTTATATTAATTCTTGCGCCGCGAGAGCGCGGCATTCCGGCGGCCGCTCTTTGGACCGCCGCTTTCGATGCGGCCAAATGTCATTCAGCCTAACCGGCGATCTTTTTTATCAAAAAAAGTATTGACATGTCATGTGACGCCGTGTTATCTTAGTAAAGTCGCTGTTTGGCGGCACCGGTGGAACCTGATACGGATTCTTTCCTATTATAAGGGAAACCGGAAAAGAGGAAGTTGTTCCTTGAAAACTGAACAAAAAGCCAAGCGTGACGAGGAAACTCGTCGATTTAGAGATTGGATGTGAGAGGTTGGAGGTTGGATTTCCGGCTTTTCAGTTCTCGCAAAAGATCTCTTCCTTTAATCAAGCAA
>DASSOY010000029.1 GCA_035700025.1 Bacillales bacterium
GTTGCCATCGGATATGAAGTTTGTTACCGGATTGGAGAAGCCGTCACGCCGTCGCATTACTACTATTGGCATAACACAGCGACGTGCGGAACGTTTGGTGCAGCTGCGGCGGTTGCGAAATTGCTCCGCTTGAACGAAGAACAAATCATCCATACGCTCGGAAATGCGGGTACGCAGGCGGCCGGATTATGGGAATTTATCGAGGACGGGGCGATGTCTAAACAGCTTCACCCCGCGAAGGCTGCGTACAACGGTGTCATTTCTGCCGTTTTAGCGGAGAAAGGGTTCACGGCTGCGCGGAAAATTCTCGAAGGAGACCGCGGGTTTTTTCAGGCCATGTCCGAAGAGCCTGATGCAGGAAAGGTGACGGATCAGCTTGGGAAAACGTTTAAAATCATGGAGAATTCATTTAAAATCCATGCTTCCTGCCGCCATACGCATGCGGTCGTCGATCTCGTACTCGATTACATTCGCGAAGGCGTGAAAGCGGACGACCTAAAAGAGATAAGGATCCAAACGTACAAGATTGCTTTGGACATTACCGACAATCCGGCACCGAATACGGTTTATGCGGCGAAGTTCAGCATCCAATATTGTGCCGCTCTCGCCTTTACACTCGGCAGTGCATCACTCTCTGATTTTAATGAAGATCATTTATTTCATCCTGACGTTCGACATTTGATGGAGAAAGTTCATGTTTCCGTCAGCGATAAGATGGAAGCCGCTTATCCAAAAGATTGGGGAGCGATTGTTGAAATCCTTCTGGCCGACGGCCGCCGACGATCAAAAGAGACGCGTGGACCGAAAGGAGATCCGGAAAACCCTGTAAGCGCGGGAGAGTTAAAGCAAAAGTTTAGCAGATTGGCGCTGCCTGTTCTTGGCAAGCAAACCGAAGCCGCGATTGAGCGAATATTGAATTTGGAAAATGATCGAGTTGTGAGTTTTATGTAACTTCTGGAAAAGCGGATCGCTCAGTGAATGGCGGCAAAACTTTTATTTGAGGATGGGTTATACGCATAAATCGTTGAATCATATAGACAAAACGATCTTGTATCCTATATCCTAGGAAGAAGAAAAGGATGAAAACCATTCCAAAAAATGCTAAAGGGCGGTCTAAATGAACAAAAAAGTTGATTTAAAATTGGAAGACCGAGATACATTGCATCTGAAAGTATGCAATGTGTTAAGGAAAGCGATTTTGCAAGGCGATTTTGCACCGGGAGAACGTCTCATTCAAGAGGATCTCGCCAAGGCGCTAGGCGTGAGCCGCATGCCGGTACGTGAGGCGCTTCGGCGATTGGAAACGGAAGGGCTCATTAAATTGATGCCTCATCGCGGGGCGATCGTCAAATCGTTGAACGCCGAAGATGTTGACGAAATTTATTCGTTGCGCGCCGAACTCGAGAAACTGGCAGCCAGCAAAAGCGTCGATAAAATGAAAGAAGAAGATATTGCGGAATTGGAACAGCTCGTGGAAGACATGAACGCGATGGATGATCTTGAACAATTTGTAGAGGCAAACATTGAGTTTCACCGCTTGCTGATGAAATATTGCGAGTGGGAGCGCTTGTTGTCTTTTATCGAAACGTTGTGGAACGGTTTTCCGCAGCAAACCCCGCATATGCTTACAGGACAGGTCGACTTGTCCAAGCAGGAACATGAAGAAATCTTATGGGCGGTGAAAGAGAGAGATGCGGCGAAGGCTTCTAAATTGCTCGCGAATCACATTAGCCGAACCGGAAAATCGTTAATGGAGAGCATTCGCCAATCGAAAAGCGGTAAAGAAAATTTGATTGATAGAATCCTAGAGCAATAAGTCCGCAGCGGCGGGAGGAAACCGAATTGAAAGAGATTCATTACGCCGACATTGTTGAGAAAGTCGCGGAAATGTGTCAACAAGCGAATTTTGAACTTGGCGAAGATGTCGTGAACGCCTTTCAAACGGCATTGAGAAATGAAGTTTCCGAGACGGGCAAGGATGTATTAAACCAATTGATCGAAAATGCCCATCTGGCTTCGTCGGAGCGCGTTCCGATGTGTCAGGATACCGGGGTTTCTGTTTTTATCGTCAAGCTCGGCCAAGACTGTCATCTTGTCGGCGGCAGCCTTTATGACGCCATTAATGATGGGGTTCGCAAAGGGTATGAGGAAGGGTACTTGCGTTATTCGATCGTGGATGACCCGATTGAGCGAAAGAACAGCGGGGACAATACGCCGGCTGTTATTCATGTTGAATTGACGGAAGGCGATCGATTAGACATCCAAATGAGCGCCAAAGGCGGCGGAGCGGAAAATATGAGCGTGTTAAAAATGTTAAAGCCGTCTGACGGTTTGGAAGGTGTAAAGGAATATATTATCGAGACGGTTCGTGCAGCCGGGCCGAATGCATGCCCGCCTTTGGTCGTTGGAATTGGCATCGGCGGCAATTTTGAAACCGTTGCGTATATGGCGAAAAAAGCCTTGTTCCGGCCGATTGGCGAAAGGAACAAGAAGCCGGCGATCGCGGCGTTGGAACAATTGTTGATGGAGGAAATTAATCGCCTCGGTATCGGTCCGCAAGGGATGGGCGGAAACACGACAGCATTGGATGTCAAAATCGAAACGGCCCCTTGTCACATCGCGGCATTGCCCGTAGCCGTCAATTTAAATTGTCACGCAAGCCGGCATAAACATGTGGTGCTGTAACCTGCGATTGGAGGCGAATCGTATTGTCGAGAATCAAGATCCAAGTACCGTTCGAATCTGAAGATGGAATCACTTCGCTTAAAGCCGGGGATCGGGTGTTGATCAGCGGAACACTGTACACGGCGAGAGATTCGGCACATAAAAGAATGATAGAACAATTGGAAAATGGCGAAAAGCTTCCGTTTGACCTGGCAAATCAAGTCATCTATTATGTCGGCCCGACGCCGGCAAAGCCCGGGCAAGTGATCGGATCCGCCGGTCCAACGACGAGCGGCCGCATGGACAAGTTCACACCGACATTGCTCGAATTAGGGCTGAAAGGCATGATTGGCAAAGGGTATCGCAACAAGGAAGTTATCGAAGCTATTAAAGTGAACAAGGCGGTATACTTCGGCGCCATCGGCGGCTCCGGCGCCCTGATTGCCCGAACGATTAAACACGTGGAGTTGGTGGCTTACGAAGATCTTGGTACCGAAGCCGTTCGGAAATTGGTCGTTGAAGACTTTCCGGCCGTTGTCATCAACGATGCCGAAGGAGATGATTGGTACCAACTCGCACGGAACCAATTTCAGTCCCCGTAAGAGACGAATCATCGGAAAAACCAGCGAAAACGGCATGTATGAATGTTGTTTTGACGGAAGAAAGGTTCTGAAACAATGAAACCAGTGTCCACAGCTGTTTCAAAATATACGATGAAGGATATCGCATTTTGGAGAATGGCGTTCGGACTTGCGTTGGCGTCATTCTTTATTTTTGCCAGCCTGTACGCGGTACAGCCGCTCTTACCGCTATTCTCGAAACAATTCGATATTTCCCCCGCTGCCGCAAGCCTCACGCAATCGTTGCCGGTGCTCTCCCTGACGATCGGCCTCATCCTCTTCGGCTTTCTCTCCGACCGCCTCGGCCGCGTCCGGCTCATGCAGCTTTGCTTCCTCGTATCCATGATTCTATTCCTCCTGATTCCTGCCACGGAATCTTTCACGGTACTTCTCGCGTTCCGCTTCATCCAAGGCTTCGCCCTTGCCGGTCTTCCCGCCGCCGCGCTCGCCTACATCAGCGAGGAAGTCGAGCGCGCCAGCGCCGGCTTCGCCATTTCCGTCTACATCGCCGGCAATGCGCTCGGCGGCCTCGCCGGCCGCGTCGTCACCGGCTACGTTGCCGGAACTTACGACTGGCGTCTCGCCGTTTACATGATCGCCGGCACCGGCTTGTTCATTTTTTTCGCGTTGCTTTTTTTATTGCCGAAGTCCCGCCATTTTCAGCCGGCGCAAGCCTCTTTTTCTGCCGACATTCATCATTTTATCGCGCATTTGCGCAATCGCCGGCTGCTGCCGCTGTTCGGGCTTGCTTTCATTTTACAACTTGCTTTTACCGGCACGTGGACGTACATCCCATTTTACTTGCTCGGGCCGCCGTTTTCGCTCTCGCTTTCGACCGTTTCTTTCTTTTATCTCGCTTACCTTTTCGGAGTGATCGGTGCGCCTGTCGGCGGTTATTTGACGAAGCGGTTCGGCATAAAGAAAGTCATGTTCAGCGGGATTTTTATATGTTTGTTCGGTGTAATTTTAACGACCGTTTCAACTTTAATTTTCGTCGCTGCCGCATTGTCATTCGTTTGTTTCGGTTTTTTCATCGCGCATTCCATGGCTTCCGCCATGATCGGCCAGGCCGCCGGACATCATAAAGCAGGCGCTTCCGGGGTATATTTTGTCAGCTATTATTTAGGGGTGGCGGCAGGGGGAACGATGTTGGGGCCGTTATGGACAACGTATGGGTGGAAAGGGATAATCGCCGTTACGTTCGGATTGCCTGTCATTTATGTATTGTTCTTGATGAAATCGGAATGATCGATTGCCGAAAATGATAATTAGGGTACGTATTCAGCCTAGAAAAGACTACCTCCACCTCGAGGAAGATATGTTGAGCAGAAGATCGGTTAGTTGGACAATGCCTTCTCCCGGATGCTTTGCGAGAAAGTCAAAGCGGCAACCAGAAATTTTGAATGTGTAAAAGTTTCCTCTCTTGCCTCCAGATCACTATTGATGAGAAAGCAGAAACGCCCTATACTGAACGCGTGCAAAAGGGGGTCTCTCGAATCTGAATAAGAGGGGGGAGACAAGATATGAAACGAATCTTGATCATGTTTATGATTGCCGCTGCATTTGGAATCGGTATAAGCGAAGTGCTGCCGGGAGAAAAAGTTGAGGCCGCGGCACCGACGTTGAGTATGGGGGACCACGCAGGCTACGTATGGGGGTTGCAGCATCGATTGCAACAACTCGGGTTGTATCATGGTCTCTTAGACGGAATCTTTGGTCCGTTGACTCGCGAGGCGGTCATAACATTCCAACAGAGATATGGATTAACCGCGGACGGCATCGTAGGAGAAAAGACGTGGCATCGGTTGAGAGCAAACACTTTTACAAAAGAACAGATCCAGCTGTTCGCTCAACTCGTTTACGCAGAGGCGAGAGGTGAATCGTTCGAAGGTCAAGTTGCTGTCGCAGCTGTCGTATTAAACCGGATGGATTCCGGCAAATTTCCCGATACGCTTTCCGGTGTCGTTTATAAGTCTGGCGCTTTTTCTTGTGTGGATAACGGCGCGATCTATAATCGTCCGAATGAAGAAGCGTACCGGGCCGTTTATGCCGCTGTCGCAGGCTGGGATCCGACTGACGGCGCACTCTTTTATTTTAATCCGGAAAAATCCGATTCGAAGTGGATGCGTTCGCGTCCGACGATCGTTACCATCGGGAATCATGTATTTAGTTAATAGACCGATCAGGAATAACCGTTTCCGTTCTTTGGAAACGGCTTTTTTTACAGGCAAATTCTTTTACAAACGAATGCGAGAGGCATACAATTTATTAAGAATAAAACTGAGTAAAGAGATAGGAAAATGGGGTGAAATCATTCATGTCTATGCATACGACAATGAATCAATCAAACAAGGCAACGGAAACAAAACCGAATCTCGTTTCTCCGCAGCGTCTTTTCGTTTTCGGAGGGGGATTAGCGGCCATTCTTTTAACCGTTGTTGCGATTAACGTCGCGGGATGGCAACAAGGCATTTTGTTGTGGCTTGGCTTGTTGTTAGGCTATACGTTATTTCACGCACGTTTTGGCTTTACGACCGGTTTCCGGCAACTCATGTCGGTCGGCAACGGCGCGGCGGTACGCGCACATATGATCATGCTTGCTGCTGCATGCACGTTATTTGCGCCGATTTTATCCATGGGCATAGGCTTTTTCGGAACGGAACCGCAAGGATACGTATTTCCTGTCGGCACAAGCGTCGTCGTCGGCGGATTTTTATTCGGCATCGGTATGCAGCTTGGCAGCGGATGTGCTTCCGGAACGCTCTATCATATCGGTGGAGGGAGAACCGCTTCTTTCGTAACGCTTTTCGGTTTTATCATCGGATCGGTTTTAGGTGCTTGGCATTGGGCGTTTTGGGTGCAAGAGATGCCTCATTTTCCAGCCGTTTCGCTCGCTACTTCAACCGGATGGGGATACTTCGGCGCTTGGATCGTTTCATTGCTGATTTTTGCAGCGATTACGATTGCGGTTTGGGTTATTCAAAAGAAAAAACAACCGCCTCAACTGAAACCAGTCCCTTCAGCAAGCGGCTGGAAACGCGTCGTGCGAGGTTCTTGGCCGCTTTGGGTGGGAGCGATTGTCCTAGCCGTCCTTAACGCGCTCACTTTAATGTTCCGCGGACATCCGTGGGGCGTAACTTCCGCTTTCGCCCTCTGGGGCTCTCAAGCCGCTCAAAGCATCGGTATCGATGTCACGGACTGGACTTATTGGCAAGGGGCAAAAGCGGCTCAACTTAATCAATCGGTGTTTAAGGATTCTACGAGCGTGATGGACTTTGGTGTTATACTAGGTGCTTTTGTAGCTTCGGCCGCCGCAGGGTTGTTCAAACTGCCGAAACTCGGGGGCAAAGTGATTGCCGCATCCATGGTTGGCGGTATTCTCATGGGGTATGGCGCCCGCATCGCATTCGGATGTAACATCGGTGCCTATTTCGGCGGCATCGCCTCTTTCAGTTTGCACGGGTATGTTTGGATGGTCGCCGCTCTCGCCGGTACTTTTCTTTCTTTATCCATCCGGCCGTTGTTTGGTCTGTCCGTTCCCAAGCCGAATGACAGCTTTTGTTGATGGGAACCGCGTGGGATTTTATCCACGCGGTTTTTGTTTGAAAAGATTAGATTTGCAAAGAACGAGGTGAAACTCGCAAACGCTTACGATGCAGGAGTCGATCATCCCGCTAACCCGCTGTTGTCTATTGCTGGAGCGGGACTTTTTATTGTTTGACATCAGATGCAATGGTAGAATGTTTTTAATAAAATGGTTGCGGTTGACACGGTTGGCATGACCAAGCGAATAATGGCTTGGTGAAAGCGTTGTGTTTTTGCGCGCTTTTCGGAAATGGCCTTCCGTCCCGTCCGTTTGTTTAGGAAAATATCCTTACGCAAGGGAAGTGTGGCGTCCATTGAAATTTCGATATCAGCCAGCCGGGGATCAATCGATTCTCGTGGAGGTCAGCCGGCAAGACGATGAAGAAACGAACGCAAAAATTAGAAGTTTGTCAAAGCTGGTAGAAGAGGAGCAAGTTTCCGGTTTTGGCGAGACGATCCTTGGATACCGGACTTTGCTCGTTACATATGATCCGCTCCAATTGACGTTTGCGGAAGCCGTAAGGAAACTAAAGAGTTTGGAGCGGGAAATGAAGGAAGTGGAGCTTCCAAAAACCCGGGTCATCGAGATTCCGATCGTATACGGAGGCGAAAACGGCCCCGATCTCGAAGCGGTTGCGGAACATAACCAGCTTACACCGCAAGAAGTCATCACCATCCATTCCTCCCCCGAGTATTTGGTTTATTTTCTCGGATTTACTCCCGGTTTTCCATTTCTCGGCGGCATGTCTGAAAAACTTGCCACCCCGCGTCTTTCGAATCCACGTGTTTCAATCCCCGGCGGCAGTGTCGGTATCGCCGAGGGGCAAACGGGCATTTATCCGGTGAAAAGCCCAGGCGGCTGGCGGTTGATCGGAAGAACTCCGTTAGCGTTATACGACCCTGGGAAAGCAAATCCGTTTTTGCTGGAAGCGGGGGATTATGTGAAATTCAAGCCCATCCGACAACGTGAGTTCGAATCGATCGTCCATGAGGTTGAAACCGGGGAATATGAGCCTGTCATCTCCGTGAAAGGAGGGAATGGCCATTTTTGAAGTCATCCATCCTGGGATTTTCACAACCATACAAGATTTAGGCCGAAAAGGGTATCAAAAATACGGGTTGGCCGTTTCGGGAGCTGCGGATCATTACGCCTGCCGGATGGCCAATTTGCTCGTTGCCAATCCAGACAAAAGCGCGGTACTCGAGGTTACTTTATTTGGTTTAAAATTGAAAGCGCGAACGCCGGCGGTCATTGCTATAACGGGAGGGGATTTAACGCCGACCGTGAATGAAAAACCGGTTCCGATGTGGACGTCGATAAATGTTTCAGAAGGAGACGTCATCCATTTGAAAGGCACCCGCAGCGGATGCCGAGCTTATTTGGCGGCGGCTGGAGGCATCGATGTTCCTATATTTCTTGGCAGCCGTTCGACGGACACGGTAGGAAAAGTCGGCGGCATTGAAGGCAGGAGTCTAAAAAAAGGCGATGTCCTTAACATTGGAACGCCGTCAGCAGATGCGAGGAGCGGCCGGCGCTTATCCACTTCTTTGATTCCCGAGTATCCGAAAGAAGTCGATGTTCGCGTTATTCTCGGACCGCAGGCTGACGCCTTCACGAGCAAAGGCATGGAAACTTTTTTATCGTCGGATTATAAAGTGTCAACCAAGCTTGACCGGATGGCTTGCCGTCTCGAAGGACTGGAAGTGGAACATGTGGACAGCGCAGATATTGCTTCTGAGGGCAACTTTCTCGGCGCGGTGCAAATTCCGAAAAATGGGTTGCCGATCGTGTTTAACGTCGGCCGGCGAAGCGTCGGCGGCTATACAAAAATTGCCGGGGTGATCACGGTCGATTTGCCGAAGCTGGCACAAGTAAAACCCGGTGACACAGTTCGTTTTCATCAAGTGGAACTGTCCGATGCTCATCGCTGGCTGAGGGAGCAAGAAAGAACGTTCAAAATTTTGCAATCCGCGCTTCGAGGAGGGTAATGCATGCATAAGACGATTGATTTAAACTGTGACATGGGAGAGAGTTTCGGTGTTTACAAGCTTGGTTATGACGATGAAGTCATTCCGCTTGTCTCTTCGGTAAACATTGCTTGCGGTTTTCACGGCGGTGATCCGAACGTAATGGATCATACGGTCGCCATGGCGAAAAAACATAACGTCGGGATCGGTGTACATCCTGGTTTTCCGGATTTGATCGGTTTCGGCCGCCGAAACATGGATGTATCGCGAAAAGATTTAATGAATATGATTATTTATCAAATTGGTGCGCTCCATGCATTTTGTGAAAAACATGGAACGAAACTGCAGCATATTAAGCCGCATGGGCAAATGAACAATTTGGCCGATGGCGATGCTGCGTTTGCTGATAACATTGTAGATGCGGTGCTGGCGGTAAGGCCGGACCTTCCGATGTACGTAAAGCCGAATTCTGAACTTCATAAACGGTCGGAGAAGAAAGGACTGCCGTTTGTTCTCGAGATTTTCGCCGACCGCGCCTATAACGACGACCTTTCACTCGTTTCCCGCAAAATCGAAGGCGCGGTGATCAGTGATCTTAATAAAGTTGCAGATCGAGTGTTAAAAATGGTGACCGAGCAGAAAGTCGTTACCATTACGGGCAATGAAATCGAGGTTTCCGGTCAAACGATTTGCGTGCATGGGGATACACCAGCGGCGCTTGAAATGATTCGAGCGATTCGGAGACGGTTAGAAGCCATGGATGTGAAGATCGCTGCGCCGTTCGCTTGAAATCTGGGAATCTTAGAATGGCCGTATTTCCTTGATCCGAACATTTCATGAATCGACCATCTCCAACCATCGTGTTCAATAGAAAATCTTACATGACTGAACCGGCATGAAGTGTACACTTCATGCCGGTTATTTTCCATAAAAGTGATGCTCACTGCTCGATAGCCGTTTCATGAGCAACCATATAAGGATAGAAGTATTCTTGTTGTAACTTTCAAGATTTAGTAAGGTATGAAGGTTAATCCGAGAAAGAAAAACGGTGCGGCCAATATCATTAAAGCCATGCAGTACCCCATAATGTCACGGGCTTTCATCCCGGTAATACCGAGAAGCGCGATTGCCCAGAATGGCTGGAACATGTTCGTCCACATATCACCGGCACCGAAGGCAACGATGATTTTGCCCATCGGGACTCCTAAATCTTGTGCAACCGGCGTAATAATCGGGCCGAGAATGCTCCACTCTCCACCCCCGGAAGGAACGAAAATGTTAACTAATCCCCCAGTAAGCCATGTAATTGCTGGCAGCGTGAACGGAGTCGCAAAAGTGAGCAGCCATCCGGCGATAACCGCTCCGAGCCCCGATAGGGAGATCATACCCATGATTCCTCCGTAAAAGGGGAACTGCAATATGATGCCGCTTGCTCCTTTAGTTGCCTCCGTGATGGCGTCGATGTAACGAATCGGCGTTTGATGAAGTAAAAGCCCAACGATAAGAAAAATAAAGTTCACGATGTTCAAGTTCAAGTCAAAGCCATTCGTAATAAAGTGGTAGACGATATAAATCAAGCCGATCAACACGACGAACCCGCTCAGTAATCGGCTGTTCTCCAGCAAGTCGGCAACGTTTGTTTTCCCGCGATTCGTCTCCTTATCAGGCACAGGCTCTATTGAGGAAGCGCTTTCATTTTCGAGCAATTGTGGTGCATACGATTCGATTCCAACGGAATCTTCTTTTTTCGGCGCCATGAAATAAAAGATCACCGGTACGACAATTAATATCATGAGTATGCTGTTAAGTATCGCATAGGGGGTTAAAATGGACTCCGAAATCGGTACAAGTCCGCCGATAATTTTTTCCATGAAGTTGCCTTCCGTTGCCGAAGCGAGAGCGGAAGACGACGACAGTCCATAATGCCAAACCATTTGTCCCGAGTAGCCTGCAGCGACGACAAGCGGGTAATGAATTTTGATTCCTTTTTTGTACGCTTGTTTTCCGACTTCGAGCGCAAACAATGCTCCTACAATCAATCCGAGACCCCAGTTAATCCAGGCAAAAATACAAGTTACTAAAGCCGTTAAGGCGGCGGCATGCGCATTATTATTTGGCTTACCTGCTATTTTTTCGATAAATCCTTTAACTCCCGGAGCAACGGCCAACGCGTGCCCCGTTACGAGAATTAACACCATTTGCATTGTAAATGTAAGTAAATTCCAAAATCCCGAGTACCAGTCTTTAACCATTCCCATAAATCCAGTATCGGTTAGCCCAATGCCCATTAAAAAAGTAATAATGGTCAGCAGGATGGCAAAGATCATCGGGTTCGGCATGAATCGCTCGGAAAACCTGGTAAACACGGCACCCATTTGTCGAATCATGATTCTTATTCACTCCTTCGTTTGTAAGGAATTCGAATGGCAGGTTCGAATCGACTCTTTCCTTCTTTCAACAATTCCCGGTAAACGTCCAAATTTCGGTCTTCGAGATGATCGAAAGTCATCGGCGCACGAGACCCTTTCGTGATGTACTTCAACGGGTCTGAATCGAGTTCGGCTGAAATGATTTCTTCAGTGCCTCTCGCTTGTGCCAATTTCCATGCGGTTGGATCGACAATCATGCTGTGACCGAAGTAGTATGCGCCGCCGGCATCCGGACCGACTGCATTCGTGCCAATCATATACACATGGTTGTCATACGCTCGTGCACGTGTCGTTAAATCCCATATGTCGAAACTGCGCATTAACGCTGAAGGCCTAACGATCACTTCGGCACCGTTTAAAGCAAGCAGCCTGGCCAGTTCGGGGAAATCACCGTCATAACAGATGATCATGCCGATGTTACCGAGTTCCGTTTCGTATACGCACGCCGTACTCCCTGCTTCAGCCCAACCGCCTCCAGCTCTTCTTTCAGATGGAAAAGGATGCGTTTTGTGGTAAACTCCGACAATTTCACCTTTCGCATCAATGAGAAGGCTGCTGTTGTAAACAAATCCTCTCTTTGGGCCTCTCGTGTACGTCGGCCAGACGACGTGAACAGATAATTCCCTTGCCGCTTCCCGAATCGGTTTCGTTTGTTCACCGTCAACTTCGTCTATGAGATCGTAAAGTTGCTCGGGCGAAAGGTTTGGGTTGAATCCGGTCGTGATTGTTTCAGGAAAAACGACAAGATCCGCTTTATGTTCTGCAACGGCACGCTCTAACCACTTCAATGCCTTATTGATGTTGGACGTCACCTGATTCGGCTCGACAGCGATTTGAACGGCAGCGGCGACAAAATTTTTCATTCTTATCCTCCTTTCATGCCCGCATTAAATTAACGGTTTATTCAGGGGAAAAGCAACTTCGTCGAATGTCCTCTCCTTAACGAATATTGTCAACAGTCGACGAATAGAGTAACTTTCACTTCAATTATAATCTCGGATTAAGCGACTGACAACTGAATTTTGAAAAAATTCCGGTTATACAATGTTGACGGATCTTAGGTTATTCATTAAAGTAAAAACAAATGTAAAAATAAGAATGCTCAATCGATTTTGTGGATATATATGGGGGCTTTCGCATGTTGGAACAAAAATATGAGAAACTACAAGCAATCCTCCGAGAAATGGGAAGCGTCGTTGTTGCTTTTTCCGGCGGGGTTGACAGTACCTTTTTATTAAAGGCGGCGCTTGACGAACTCGGAACCGATCATGTCCTCGCAGTGACCGCAGATTCGGAAACGTATCCATCAAGTGAGCTGATAGAAGCGAAGAAGATTGCCTCGGAACTCAACGCCCCGCATTTGGTCATTGAAACATCGGAGCTTGCCATTCCCGGTTACGTGGAAAATAATAGAAACCGTTGTTATTTTTGTAAAAAAGGATTATTTGAAGAGTTGCTGCCGATCATGGAAGATCGCGGCTTTCACAATCTTGTATTTGGCTTGATTGCTGACGATATGAGTGATTATCGCCCAGGGGTGAAAGCGGCCAAGGAATACGGGGTTCGCGGCCCGCTGCAAGAAGCGGAACTCTATAAGCAAGAAATTCGTGAGTTGTCGAAACGCTTCGGACTTTCGACTTGGGACAAACCATCTTTTGCGTGTCTTTCTTCCCGGATTGCGTATGGCGAGGAAGTGACAAGAGAAAAACTAACGAAGGTTGAGAAATCGGAGCAATTCATTCGATCGCTTGGGATTCGCCAGCTGAGGGTGCGAACGCACGGGGAAACGGCAAGAATTGAAGTAGAGCCGGAGGAGATGGCGATCGTACTGGACAATCATGCAATGATAGCGGAACGCTTGAAAACGTATGGATATCAGTATGTCACACTTGATCTCGTCGGCTATAAAAGCGGCAGCATGAACCAAATGCTCACAAAACAATAAGGGGATTCTTTATGAAGCATAGCAAGAAATCGATCGAGCAAGTGTTACAAGAAGTAAAAGCTGGCGAGATGTCCATTGATGAAGCGAAAGAGCGACTCAAGCCTTATGATCATTTATCATTTGCGAAACTCGATGTGAATCGTGAAGCGCGGACAGGATTTCCTGAAGTCATATATGGCGAAGGGAAAACCGCGGCACAGCTCATTGAAATTATTGAACATATCAAAGAAAAATTACCAGTTGTGCTCGCCACGAGAGTGGATGTTGAAAAAGCAAAACAAGTGATGCCGCGGATCGACGGCCTTCAGTATAACGAAACCGCCCGTACACTGCTCTGGAAAAAAGAAGCGGCAGCAGCAGTCGATACCGATGGTTATATTGCAGTTGTATGTGCAGGTACGTCGGATTTGCCGGTTGCAGAAGAAGCGGCGGTAACGGCGGAGGCGTTTGGATGCCGGGTCGAACGGATCAATGATGTCGGCGTGGCCGGACTGCAGCGGTTGCTCGATTGTCTTGAGGTCATTCGCGGTGCAACGATTGTCGTTTGCGCGGCCGGTATGGAAGGGGCGCTGACGAGTGTGTTGGCTGGACTCATCCATAATCCAATTATCGCTGTGCCGACAAGCGTCGGTTACGGAGCCAATTTTGGCGGATTATCTGCGTTGCTGTCAATGTTAAATACATGTGCACCAGGCGTGAGTGTTGTTAACATTGACAACGGTTTCGGCGCCGGATACCATGCGGCTCAATTGTATCGCTTAATAAACGGAGGAAACCATGAACATCCTGTACTTTGATTGCTTTTCAGGCATCAGCGGCGACATGACGGTTGGCGCGCTCGTCGATGCCGGGGCAGATCCCGAATCTATTGAAAAAGCTTTGAAATCTTTGCGTTTCTCATCCGAATACCGATTGCATTGGGAAAAGGTCGTGAAAAAAGGAATTACCGCGACAAAATTCATCGTGGAGAGTGAAAAAGAGCCGCACGGACACCGGCATCTCGATACGATTATCAAGATGATCGATCAGGCGGAACTGACCGATTTTGTAAAAACAACCGCTTTACGGATTTTTAAAATCATCGGCAAGGCGGAGGCAGGTATTCACGGCATTCCTTTGAAAAAAGTACATTTTCACGAAGTTGGCGCCGTTGATTCGATTATTGATGTTGTTGCAACGGCATTAGCCATTGAGCAGTTGAATCCTGAGCGAATTGTTAGTTCGGCTGTCGCTGTCGGAAACGGCACGATCCACATCGATCACGGCATTTACCCGGTCCCCGCTCCGGCAACAATCGATATTTTGAAAGGCATTCCTTTGAAATCGAGTGACATTCAAGGGGAAATGACGACGCCGACTGGGGCGGGCATTATCGCTGCCCTCGCCCAATCGATTGGTCCGATTCCGGACATGCAAGTAGAGAGAATCGGTTACGGGGCAGGAACGAAAGATTGGCCGAACCAGCCGAACGTCCTGCGTGTCATGACAGGAGTTGCGCCACATGCCGGGTAACCGCGAACATGTCGATGAAAACATGGTGAAAATGGAAGTGAATCTGGATGACATGCCGGGAGAATGGCTCGGACATGTTATGGATCTATTGTTTGACGCCGGAGCGAACGATGTATTTTACATCCCGATTTATATGAAAAAAAACCGCCCCGGGGTCATGCTGCAACTTTTATGTCATCAGGAAGACTTGGAACGGATGGAACGTATTCTTTTTACGGAGACGACGACGCTTGGGATCCGTTATGTTCCGACGACAGTTCACCGTTTGGAAAGACGGTTCTATAAAGTCAATACCGAATGGGGAGAAGTGACCGTTAAAGAGGGCAGGTTGAAAGGCAAAGTTGTTCAACGCTCTCCGGAGTTTGAAGACTGCCGGGCAATCGCCGAAAAACACGGTGTTCCTTTGAAGTACGTATATCATGCCGTATGGAAACGGCTTTAATAAATGAGGGTGCCCGATCAGAGGCACCCTTTGTTTACGTGATTTTATCTATTTTTGAAAAAATTAACGTCGACGCTCCCTTTCGATAGTCCTGCGTTTTCGATTGCACAGCCCTTTTTCTTCGAGCGTTCTCGGGAGCGTCATTTTTATTGATTTACCTTCATCCTCAGGCTTTTGATGCTTCGTTTTTCTTCTCTTTTTCGGACTCTTTGTTTTCGCTGGAAGCGTCGTTGGTGTTCCGGTTCTTTAATTCCTTATAAAGACTGATTCCGAGAACCGCGACAGTGATCACTACTGGGACGATCCAGTGGAAAGAGTGGATATACGGGTGCAAATATTGTTTAACGAAGTCGTCCTTATTGATCATTTCACCAGCAGTCCAGGCGAGCAAACCTGCGCCTGCCCAAATGATAATGGGGAATTTGTCCATCAATTTCAATAAAAGGTTGCTTCCCCAAACGATCAGCGGAATGCTCAGTGCTAATCCGATCACGACGAGCCAGTAGTTGTTTCCGGCAATGCCGGCAATCGCCAACACATTGTCCAAACTCATGACGAGATCAGCAATGATCACTGTTTGGATGGCTTTTCCAAGCCCTTCCGCTGCCTCAACGGTATCCCCTTCATCGTGGTTTTCGTTCAATAATTTATAAGCGATCCAAATCAACAACAAACCGCCGATGAATTGCAAGAAAGGAATTTTCAGCAACCAGACAGCGACTAGCGTGAGTACGACCCGGAGTGCGATCGCGCCGAAACTCCCCCAAAAAACGGCCTTTTTTTGTTGTTCCTCAGGCAACTTACGCGATGCCAGCGCGATGACGACGGCGTTGTCGCCGCTCAATACGATATTGATGATGAAGATTGAAAATAACGAAGTCCAAAATGCAATGTCAAACAATTCATTTTCCTCCTAACCTTCCGTTGAAGTGCGATCGGTGAATCAAACGGCAACGGCAGCAATCGCTCAAACTTGTCCGCAAGTGTCATTATTTTTTTACCCTAAACGGATTCTATTCAAGCATGAAAAAAACCCTTGCCCGTTCGCGGGCAAAGGTCGCCTATCTAAAAAAACCTTTGCCCCTGCATGCGATTTGCGCAGAAGTCAAAGGTCTCGCTAAACATGAAGTCTACAAAGCCGGGGCGAAACGCCCGAAATGACGACTTTGTACCACCCTGGATTGGCGTGGCAGCTACTCCCCTTTGATTTAAAAAGTGAACCGTTTCATTCTTAGAATCCATTATCGCAAAAGTTTGCGAGAAAATCCACTCATACGCTTTACGGAAGGTTAAAGACGTATGACCTAGAAAATCCGCATTGCCAAAGCTAGCAATGCGGATTTTCCAATCTTCTAATCACGAATGCCGTCATGGTCCGACTTTGTCAATTAGGTGACCTCCTTTCAAAAACGCAGTTCACCGCATTAAAGAGAACTTGTTTCTCCGTTTGCGATTCCGCGCTCCTTCTCAATATTTTTCCTTGCGGAAATGGTAAGGTGGTAATATTTATATGCCTTTTCGTAGAACCCTATGTCACCATAATAAGACCCGAGTTCTTCACCGTATTCGACGACATAGTCCCAACGTTCCTTGTCATTGAAATAAGAAATGCCTTCACGGTATACTTCCTCGAAAGCATCGCGTTGCAAATATTTCGCTTTCAACAAGGAGCAATGAAAATAGTATGCTTCGAATCCGAGTTCCTGCGAGAAATTAAGGCCCGCTTGCAAATACCATTGCGCTTTGTCGCGCTGGTTTGTCTTGAAGTGGTTTTTCGCCAACAAATACAGGTTGACGACTTTAAGCGCGTTTTCCCACGGTTCCATCAATTCTTTCGCTTTTTTCAAAAAAATGATTGCCGTGGCCGCATCGTTTTGATCGGAGTAAAAGGAACCGAAGTTGTGCATGATGAGCATTTTCAATTCTTTGTTTTTCGCTTTCTCCGCGTGCACGAGAGCATCGTGATAATGACGTTCCGCTTCTTTGTACTGCATAATGTCTTTATTGTTGATGCCTAGTAAGTTCTCACAGTCTGCAATCCGCGCATGCCTCCCGAGGTTTTTAAATCGTTCAAGTGCTTTTTGCCCGGATTTCATCGATTGTGTGATGCTGTAAGTTCGGTGGTAAGAAGAGGCCAGTTTGTAATAATACTCGGCCGCTTCTTCGTCGCTGACGGCATCGATGTACGGCTCGGCCTGCAAGAAGCAGTCGACTGATTCTTTGTAACGTTGCCGGGTGTAAAAATAAATGCCCTTGAAAAATGGGTACAAGAAATTCAAGTTCGCGTCGGCCGTCTCTTGAAAAGGTTCAACGGCGGCCAAATGATGCTGCGCCCGTTCGATATCCTTATGCAGCAACTCGAATCTCAGCGCGAGCAAATGATAATACGTTCTTTGCTCAGGGTCGTCAAAATCATCAAGACGGGAGTCGATTCTTTTCTTCCAACTGACGGACTCTCCCGAATCGTCGCCTCTAATCGTTTCGTACCAACGATTTAATAGTTCTTGTTGTCTTTCTTTGTCCATTGTCCCACCCCAAAGTCGATCACGATGTCTTTCGCTATTGTTGTTGGTGGTTCAGTCTATATTCGTAAATTTCGCATTCGCGTAGGTAAATCCTGCTTTAAACGACAAAATCATTGAAAATGATCTATATTTCCTAGGCGAAAATAGGTCTATTTACCTATAAAAACCGGCATAGCAATGCCGGTTCAACCTTTTCGATTTGTGAAGATGACTTTCAAACACCAACCAACGGTTACTCCGGGAACAAGGGAAAGCAGCGGAAGCCAGAGCGGACCCCATAAAATACCGAATACGCGTACGTTTGAATAAATCAACCCGACGGTGACGAAAAAGGCACCGAAGACGAAAGGCAAATAGGTCAATCGCGATGGCGTTTTCGCCTCGTACCGGTATGCGTCCCACGCGGCAAACATGTAGAAACAAGGATAGAACATCAGCCATTCGTAATCCGTCCGTGCAATTGCTTCAGTAATGCGGCCCTGGAAACTCAATAAGATGACTTCGTTAAAGTTTGCCCGTACGTTAATCATAAATTCCAATACGAGCAACAAAATGCCTTTCACGTATTGACGGCGCAAAAGTTGACCAAACCCGGGGAGAGCGAGGCTCCACAATAAATATTCCATTCCATCCGCTCTATCCGCGTTCTCGGGTCAATTGATCCCGGTCGGCCGCTTGCGGAGGCTGCTCCATCCAGCCGTTTTTAATCATTATTTTCGCACCGTCGTTAGCGTATTTCATGATCTCGGTGATCAATCTTGCATAATTACTCGTGAGGTCTTTTCTCAAGCTGGTCGAAATTGCGGTCGCGTAAAAGGAAATGCTCAGCCCGATGAACGAAGTTGTATGGAACATCATCAGTTTATCGGAAAACGGTGCCTCAGTCGACGTTGACACCATTGTGTCCCAAGTTTCGGAAGCAGGAAGGTTATCCTTTGTCATCTGGCTGCCGAAAATGGAAACATGTTTTTTCGCAATGGCATGCCCCTTTTTCATAAATGAACGGACTTGCTCATTTTCCGCTACTTGACTGAACCCAAGAATCAACTTTTCGCCGAGTTCATTTCGCTGTCTATTTTTATACAGATTGGTGATCTCGATCGCCGACAATGGGCGCTGAGTTCCGAACCATCCGCCAAGATAAGAATCGTTTCGGACAAAGGTCATTTCATCCGTTGACGGGATGTATGGCGCGCGAATATACAATCCTTTTTCCAGCAATAGCTGCTGTGTTTTCTCGAATAACTCCGTCGATTCACGCAAACAGTCGATAAAATAGCGGCGCACGTCATCGCGGGCACTTAAAGTAATCGACAACGCATACAAATTCATGCCGAGCGTGCCCAATTCCTGCAAATAAAACAAAACAAAAGAGTCCGAATACAACGGCGGTGCATCAAGATTTACGTCGGCGTCGGTAAATCCCATCGGCACCATCCAATGCTCTTTTTTCAGCAACTTTGACAATTCGGTTATATGGTTCTGCGACAACTTTAACGCCTGTTCAATCAGACCGGCAACGGCTTCGTCTTCGACGGTGTTTGAAAAATATTCAAGGAAGCGGGAAGACAT
Organism: Bacillales bacterium; assembly: GCA_035700025.1. Classification (NCBI taxonomy): domain Bacteria; kingdom Bacillati; phylum Bacillota; class Bacilli; order Caryophanales; species Caryophanales bacterium. The sequence continues at coordinate 19,263 of DASSOY010000029.1, forward strand.
CGAATCGTTCATATAAGCGCCCCATAATTGGGAAATTTCTGCGGCGGTAAGTTTTGTCGCATGTTGCTTCATTGTTGCAGTATTCATCGTCTAACCCCCGTAAAAAATATTGGATATACGGTTAGCATGCGAAAATGATACAAAAGTATCCGTAAATAAAAATAACGGCGGTTCCCGCGGGAACCGCCGTACAGCTTACGGCTTTAAATACCAATTAAGAATTTCCGCCACCTTCGGTACGACATAATGGCTGCCGCCGCGATTTTGAACGTTTTCCACCATCATCGCGACGAGAATCTTTGGATCGTTCGTATTGAAGGCGACAAACCACCCGTTTTCTTTACCGTTCTCGACTTTATCGCTTGCTTTCAATTCAGGCGTACCCGTTTTACCGGCAATGGAGAGGCCGGGGATGTTCGCCGCATGTCCCGTTCCGTTCGGGCTTTGCACGACTTGTTTTAAATCATTTACGATTGTTTCGGCTGTTTTCTCCGATAGGATGTGTTCCTTCCAAACGTTATTTGACGGGTCAACGCGATCTTTCAGCAACGTAAGTTTCAATAATTGCCCGTCATTGATAAAAGGCGTATAAGTATCCGCCAGTTGCAAAGCACTGATTAACACTTTGCCTTGTCCGTATCCGCTGTTTGCCAATTCGATCTCCGTCGAAAATCCGTCGCTGCCTGTCAATTGCGCTGCTTCGATCGGGAAGGGGAAGTCTGGAAGCGGTTGTCCGAAACCGAATGCCTTCGCCTCGTTTTTGAATCGTTGTTTGCCGAGTTGATAAGCGACGCGCGCAAAATAAATATTGTCCGAATAAACAAGCGCATCGCGCAAATCGACGGACGTTAGATGATCGACGCGGTGAACGCGATAGTCTCCCCACGAGGAATCCGGTTGCCACGGTCCGTTGATTGTCATCGGTTCATCAGGGTCGATAACGCCGGTCTCCAACCCGATGGCAGCAGTGATCGGTTTCATCGCCGATCCTGGAGAGTAGGCTTGAATGAACCGATTGATCAGCGGTTGCTTCTCATTTTGTTTCAAAGCATTGTAGTCTTCGTGAATGGTGTTCGGATTGAAATCAGGTGCGGTAACAAGCGCCAAAACTTCACCAGTGATCGGATTGATCGCCGCGGCTGTACCGACGTCGCCGTCCTCCGCGAATTTTCCATACATTTTCTTTTGCAATTCGGCATCAATGGTCAGCTGAACGGTTTCCCCATCTTGCGGAGCCTTTTTCGCGATCGTCTGCAACCGGTTCCCGTCTTGATCCGTCGTGTAAATCTCGACGCCGTCGACAGCACGCAGCCGGTTTTCGAAAATCGCTTCCAGACCCGTTTTTCCGATTTTGTCGGACTTGTCGTACCCGTCTTTTTGATGTTTTTTCCATTCCTCAGCAGAGATCGTGCCGATATAGCCTGTCAAATGACCCGCGGCTTCACCGTACGGATAGATGCGTGCCGGGATTTTCCGAATGAATACTCCGGGAATTGCTTGAAGCTTGCTAAGTTTTTCTTCTTCGGTCAACGGGATGTTGACGATCGGAACGAAATAGTTCGGTTTCACCCATGATGCGTGCAAGTTATCATCGATTTGTTTCACGGGAATTCCCGTAATTTCGGCGAATTTCTTTTTCGAACCGGTCTTCAATCGATCCGGCTCCATGCCGACGGAAGCTTGCTGGCCGTTGACGGCGAGAGGGCGTCCGTTCCTGTCCAAAATTTCACCGCGTTCAGCGGAAAGCGTTGCCAAGTGGACCTCGATGTTCGGTCCGGTCAATTGCGGAAAGATTAACTGGGTCGTCCAATCGACGTACCAATTTACCTGTTCTTCGCCTTCGGCTGTTTTCCGTGTTTCTTTCACGAGCGTTGCTTTTTCGGAAAACGTAACATTACCCGCGATCGTGCTCATTTGTGCGGAAAACGGCAATTTCACCTTACCGTCCTCTTTTTCTTTCTTCCTGTCGCTCTCCGACGCAACGGCTTTCGATTCAATGGTCACGTCGGTAATTTTTAAATCGCTGCCCAAATTTTTGTAGCGGTCGACGAATTTCTGTTTTGAGATTGTCTTTTTCGCATTTGTTGAAAGCAGTTCATACATGTCGGAAAATTGTTCGGTTTCCCAAGCATGAACATATGTATGCCAACGTTCTTCCGGTGTCGGTACGTCGTTGGAACATCCCCCGAGCCAAACGAGAGCGAAGACGAAAAGTACCGGCAGCCATCCTTTCCTATGCTTCACGAAAAATCCCCCTTAGTTCACTTTTACAATCGTATGAGATCACTGTAAAATTATAGATAAAAAAACCGACAGAAGTTAAAAACCGAGCCTAATTAACCAGCATCATTACATTTATAGCAAAGAAATAGGGACAAAACCCTACAAATATCGACAGTTTGACGTGTGAAATGATTGCCGTAAAACCGGCATTCCGAAGGGTTCGCGTCGAATATGAAATATATGTTAACTTTCCCAACGCCGCACAGGTGGTCAGGCTCCCCCTTGTGATTATAATGGAAAGTTGTACAATAGGAAATGGAAAGAATATCTTACTTAAATGTTTGCTGATTACATTTTGTTTCCAATAATATCCAATGAGTCGAGGATCCTTGTGCGAGAAGAGCAGGATTGAGGAGGATTGAATGAAATCATATGGTGATTGGAAGAGACGAAAATCTTTACTCATTTCTTTCGCTTATATCGTAATTGGCATCCTTTGGGTGACTCTTGGTGATGCGTGGGTAGGTCATCGATTATTAAGCAGCAAAGAATATTGGCTTTACCAGGAGATTAAAGGTGTCATATTCGTATGCTTGTCGGGGATCGCTGTTTATTTTTGCGCAAAATACGTGCGAGAGCAAAAGAGCTTTACAAAGAGCTTGAGTCGATTGGACTTGTTACAAACGAATTTCGAGGTCAGCTCGCTCGCCGATCAATTGAATTCGAGCGTGTCGATTTTGCGCCCGGAAAACGATCGATTTTCCATTGTGTATGTCAATCACGGGTTCACACGTTTAACCGGTTATGATGCCGAAGAAGCGCTAGGAAAAGAACTTCCGTTTTTAAAAGGCAAAAATACGAGCCCGGCAGCATTAGAGCGGTACGAAGAGGCGTTGCGTGCGGAAGAAATTGCGACGATCGAATTGTTGTATTACCGGAGAGACGGCACCCCGTTTTGGAATGAACTCAAGATCAATCCGGTCTACGATGCGGACCATGAGCTTCTTTTTTTTATCGTCCTTCAAAATGACATAACGAAAAGGAAATGTGCTGAAAGGCGGCTGCAAGAAAGCGAGCAAAGATATAAGTCTTTGTTTGCTCATAATCCGGACATGGTTTGTTCGCTTGACATGAACGGAGTGATCAAGAGCGCCAACCCGGCGGTCGAAAAGTTTACCGGCTACGGTGTTGACGAGGTCATCGATCAAAGCTGCTGGGACTTTATTAGTGACAGAGACCGGAATAAAGCAAAAGTGTTCTTTGAAAAAGTGTACGAAGGGAACCCGCAGCACGGGGAGTACCAAATGTATCATAAATCGGGGGATCTGATCGACATAGAAGCGGTCGTAATTCCGATCATCATCGACGGTGAGGTTTCCGGCACTTTCACGATCGCAAAAGACGTAACAGAACAAAAAAAGACGCAGGAGTTGTTAGGAAAAGCGGAAAAATTGAACGTCGTCGGCGAGTTGGCGGCGGGCATTGCCCACGAAATCCGAAATCCTTTAACTTCGCTGAAAGGGTTCGTGCAATTGCTGCGTCCGAATTTATCGGAAAAAAAAGCGTATACCGACGTGATGTTGTCGGAATTGGACCGAATCGAACAGATCGTCACCGAATTGCTTTTGCTCGCAAAACCTAAACCGGCGTTGTTCGAGGAGAAAAATTTAAAACAATTGCTGGAGCACGTGAGAACATTGTTAAATACGAAAGCAATCATGAGCAACACTGAAATCGTGCTTCATTACCAATGTGATATCGATTACATCCTCTGTGAGGAAAATCAATTGAAACAAGTGTTGATCAATTTGTTGAAAAATGCGATTGAAGCGATGCCAGACGGCGGAGAGATTCTCATCCGAGCTGACAAAATTGACCACAAGCACGTGCAAATTTCCATTATTGACGAAGGGCAGGGGATCCCGGAGGAACATTTGCCGAAGCTCGGAGAACCTTTTTATACGACGAAAGAGCAAGGAACGGGACTCGGTTTGATGATTAGCTGGAAAATCATTAAAGAACACGGCGGAGAGATGGTGTTTGAGAGCGAAGAAAACAAAGGAACGACCGTGCAAATCACTCTTCCGGTTAATCCGAAAGTGTCAGACGAGAAAAGCGGCAATTATCAAATTACGAGTTGAGTCGGCACAAACGCCGATTTTTTTTTTTTGTAAACGGTGCTTTTTACAATCGTTTTCGTGATCGGTATAATGAAGTGGGCTATGCGTGCGTTCGGGCAAGGTGAACGAAAAGCTCAAGTTGCCGGTATACTGTAGAAAGAGAGAGGACCAAGGAGGGTGAGATCATGGACGACCGAATGTTTAGAAATGCGATGGGGAAATTTACGACAGGTGTCACCGTGATCACCGCGAAGTGGCAAGATGAAATATACGGAATGACTGCGAACGCATTCATGTCCGTTTCGATGAACCCGAAATTGATTTCAGTGTCGATTGACGAGAAAGCGAACATGCATGATAAGATGGGGCAAGTCTCGCGATTTGCAGTCAGCATTTTGTCGGACCAGCAAAGAGACATTTCGATGCATTTTGCACGGCAAAAAGAAAAAGATAAGGTCGCGTTTGAATGGTTCCACGGCGTTCCCGTAATCAAAGACGCGATTGCCGCGATCGTTTGCGACGTCTATGATTCTTACAAGGCCGGCGATCACACGTTGTTCATCGGAAAAGTGATCAATCTCGAAACGAAACAAGGAAATCCGCTCGTCTTTTTTGAAGGGAAATACGGGACAGATCATTTGAATAAAAATGAAACGGTGTAACGTCATCCATAAACTTTCGTTCGAAAACGTTATTCCTTATACAGAGGAAAGATTGCACGCCGCATCCACGTTCCGCTTTCGGTGCGGTTTTTTTAAATGTTATAATGAGTATGGTTGTGCGAGCCAGAGCGTATTACTATGGATAGGAGCATTCATTGGATGGAAATGATGGCAATTGAATCATATTTCACAATTGATCACATTCGTCATATTTTACAAGATTATAAGTCTTTCGGCCCTCTTCTCGGCATCTTGTTACCTTTGCTTGAAGCGTTTGTGCCGATTTTACCTTTAATGTTGTTCGTCGCCGCCAATGCCGCCGTGTACGGTTTTTTACTCGGATCCTTAATTTCATGGGCCGGTACGTGTTTCGGAGCAGTTCTCGTCTTTTTTATTTTCCGGTCATTGGCGCGGGGACGTCTGAAATATTGGCTGCACCGGCGGAAGAAAATCCGCAGAACGTTACGGTGGGTGGAAGAACACGGTTTCGGGCCGTTGTTCCTCGTTCTATGCATTCCGTTTACGCCTTCGTCGCTCGTCAACGTCGCCGCTGGTTTGTCGGACATTAGTTTCAAGTCTTTTTTAATGTCCGTTCTGCTTGGGAAAATGGTGTTGATCTTCATGGTTTCCTCGGTTGGATACGATTGGATGAACATCCTCGACCAACCGTTTAAACTGTCGGCCATCGCGGGCGTCGTCGTCGTGCTCTGGCTGGCCGGAAAACGAATGGAAAAACGAATGTTGAAAAAGAAACAAACGAATGTTTAAAACCTTGCCGCGCTGCAGCGGCAAGGTTTTTTGTTCCCGATCGGTGATTTCAGTGCGGAAAGCTGCAAATTAACCAATGAACAACCGTCCTTCGGGGTAGCGGATGTTTCTGATTTCCGGTGCTCCGACAGAAAAGACGAGCGTCAACGGTCCAAGTTTTCCGATGAACATCATCGAAATGATGACGAGTTTTCCGATCACGGACAAATGCGGAGTCAGGCCGGTGGACAGTCCGACTGTGCCGAACGCCGAAACGACCTCAAATGCAATGCTGAGAAAGGACGCCTTTTCCGTGAGCGTCAAGATAAAAATGGCCGTGAATATGCTCGTTAAGCTTGCGACCACGAGCGCAAAAGCTCTGATAAAGATCGAGTCTTTGATCGTTCTTCCGAAGGCAACCGCGTCCTGCTCCCCTTTTAAAATTTTGACGATCGTTAACAACAGGGCGATGAACGTCGTCACTTTGATCCCGCCGCCCGTTGAAGTGCTTCCGGCACCGATGAACATCAACAAAATGAGGATGAACAGCGTCGCATCGCGCAAGTGGCCAATCGGTACGGTATTGAATCCGGCTGTGCGCGGAATGACCCCTTGAAAGTAAGACGCCCACAGCTTTTGTCCGAGCGGGAGGTGTCCGATCGTGCCCGGATTGTTGAACTCAAGGGAGAGAACCATGAGAAATCCGAAAACATTCAAGGCAAGTGTGCCGACGAGCATGAATTTCGTATGTAAAGTAAGCTCCCGTACGTGGCGCGCGGTCCAAAGATTAACGAGCACCGTAAAGCCGAGACCGCCGATGATGATCAGGAACGTGATCAACAAGTTAACGATCGGATCGCCGACCCAGCGCGAGAGGTTGTCGGACCAAAGTGAAAAACCGGCATTGTTGAACGCGGATACCGTATGAAAAATGCTGAAAAAGATTCCTTTTTGCCAGCCGATTTTCGGTCCCCAATAAAGCGCAAGCAAAAACGCGACGACGAGTTCGATTAAGAGAGAGAAAATGAGCAGATTCTTTGCGAGCTTTATGATTCCCCCGAGCGTATTTTGGTTCAACGCATTTTGAACGAGCAGCCGTTGTTTGATGCTGATTTTTTTTCCCATGACGAGAAAAATCAATATCGCGAACGTCATAATCCCAAGTCCGCCGACTTGTATTAAAGTGAGAATGACGATTTTGCCGAACATCGTAAAGGCGGTTGGCGTGTCGACGACGATAAGGCCGGTTACAGTTGTAGCCGAAGTTGCCGTAAACAAGGCGGTGAGCCAACTGATCGGAGAAGTAGTCGAAATCGGCAGCTTTAACAAGAGGGTACCGACGATAATCAGGCATACGAAGCCGATGATCAGCATCTGTGGGGGGTTCAACGTACTCTTTGTGCGTTGAATGGATTTTACTGTTTCTGTTTCCATGGGGAACACACCTCATATGGCAGTTGCAGCCGTTGATAACAAACGTGCAGCATATTTTTTTTCGATTATTGCAAGCTAATACAAGCTAATCTTAGTGAAAACGAATGGAATTTGCAACAAGACTGGAGAGGATTTCATGCAATGGCTTTCGGTCATCCCATTTCTCGTTGTCATCCCGCTTGCCATTTGGACGAAACAAGTATTGCCCGGTTTGATCGTTGGATTGCTTGCCGGCTCCTATTTGGCCGAACCGACCGTGATCGGCGGGATCGGACAAGCGATCGCTTACATCGTTGATAGTCTCAGGAACGAGAGCAACATCAAAGTGCTCATTTTTTTATACGCGTTTTCCGGTCTTGTCGGCATGATTAAATCGGCCGGCGGCATTCGCGGCTTTGTTGAACTGTCTGCTGAAAGGGTTAAGACGAAGAGAGAAGCGCTCGTATTGACGTGGATTTCCACTTTCGGCACGTTCAGCGCCCCGAATTTCCGGATCGTAACCGTTGCGCCGATTATGAAGGCGCTGTTGAAAAAAATCAAAATGTCCAAAGAAGAATTGGCGTTTGCGATCGAAACGACGTCCGCCCCGCTTATCGCGCTTGTGCCAATCGCCACTGCATCGGTCGGTTACATGGTGTCGCTCATTGACCAATCGTTGCGGCAGGAGAACATTCATCTTGATGCTTATTCGTTATTTATCCGGAGCATCCCGTTCAATTTTTTCTCGATCATCCTCCTAATGCTCGGTTTTTATTTAAGTTTCATACACCGGTCAAAACAACCGGTCACCGGTGCCGAAGGCAAGGAGCAGCTGGAAAAGGACCCCGACTGGCACCATTGTCATCCTGCCGTTTCGAAAGAGCTGCCGAAAAAACCGTGGAACTTGCTCGTTCCACTCATTTTGGTCATCGGCTTGACGCTGTTTTTGACGTGGTGGGACGGTCACGCGAAAGGGTATCTTTTTTTCAACGCGTTCATAAAGGCTGACGTGTTGACTTCGATGGTCGTTGCCTTGATCGTTACGTCTTTTGTTTCGGCGGTCTTTTTCATGGTTCAAAGAAACAAGCTCGTCGATCTCATATCGCGTTTCATCGAAGGCGGCAATGAACTCATGCCCGTCATTTTGTTGCTCGCCGTCGTCTGGGGATTGACGGCATCTGCCCAAGATCTCGGATTTTCCGCGTTCGTTACGTCGAATGTCGGTTGGATTCCTTCTGCGTTTGTGCCGCCGGTTTTGTTCGTCATCGGTTCTATCATTTCCTATTTTGTCGGTTCTTCCTGGGGGACATGGGGGATTCTCATGCCGCTTGGCATTTCAATGGGAGCGGTTTCCGGCGCGCCGCTTGCGCTCGTCGTCGGTGCGGTGTTCGCGAGCGGAGCGTTCGGAGCTTTCGCATCGCCGTTGAGCGACAACACGAATACGATCGGAAAAATCCTTGACTTAACCGTTATAAAATATGCCCGTTTCAAGCTGACGCCTGCGTTAATTGCCGCCGGCATCGCGACGGTGTTATACGGTGGAGCGACTTTGATCTTGTAACTTTATTCGGCGAACGAAATTTCGGGTGAACAAGAAACAATCGGGACATTTGCCGCATACGTTATTGCAGGTAACGAAAATGGGAGGCAGATGTATGTTCATATATGTCGTTCGCAGAGGAGACACGCTGTTTCGGCTGGCGCAGCGTTTTAACGTAACCGTCGAACAGTTGATGAATGCCAATGAATTGCCGAATCCGAATCGGCTTGTGCCGGGGCAAGCGCTAATTGTGCCGAGCGCCACACGCCCGTATACGGTGCAACCGGGGGAAACGTTAGCGGAAATCGCGAGAAGATTCGGCGTTACGGTGTCAGCACTTGCTGAAACGAATCAAATCGCTGATCCGTCGGCGGTCGCAGCGGGAACGCTCATCGCGATCCCTCCGCGTCGGTATACCGTCAGGCGCGGGGATACGGTATTTGCAATTGCCCGCCGATTCGGCGTTCCGGTCAGGTCGATCATGGAGGCAAACAACCTTTCGCGGCCGGAAGCGTTAGTTCCGGGGATGACGCTCGTCATTCCGGTCGTTCAACCGGTCATTGATGTCAATGGATTTCTGACTGTCCTCGGCGAAAGAGGGCGCACGATCATAAGGGATGTCGGGGAACATCTTACTTATGTCGGTCCGTTTGCATACCGAATGCGTCCAGACGGGGGACTGGAAACGATCGAGGATCTGCCGGTATTGGAAGCCGCAAGGACGGAAAATGTCGTTCCGATGATGACAATCACGAATTTCACGGCAACCGAAGTCGGATCCCAATTGGCCCATACGATTTTGGCTAATGAAGGCTTGCAAAACACGCTTTTGACGAATATCATTCAAATCATGCGCCGCAAAGGGTACCGCGGGGTAAATTTCGATTTTGAAAGCGTGCTTCCCGAAGACCGTGAAAACTACAATCTGTTTTTGCGTAGGGCGGTTGCAAGATTGCATAACGAAGGTTTCTTTGTGTCAACTTCGCTCGCCCCGAAAACGCGTCCCGATGAACCGGGATTGCTGTATGAAGCCCATGATTATCCGGCGCACGGCGAAATCGTCGATTTCGTCGTTTTGATGACCTACGAATGGGGGTATCGAAAAGGGCCGGCGCGAGCGATCTCTCCAGTCAATTTAATGCGGAACGTGCTCGATTATGCTGTATCGGTCATTCCGCGCAATAAGCTTCTGTTAGGCATTTCTACGTATGCGCGGGATTGGCGGCTTCCTTTTGTCCAAGGATCGGAAGCGGAGACGTTCAGTCCGCAGGAGGCAGTCAGACGCGCAAGCGAGGTGAATGCGACGATCCAATATGACCCGGTCGCTGAATCTCCTTTTTATGACTATTGGGATCGAAATGGTGCGCGGCACCGGGTTTGGTTCGAAGATGCGAGAAGCGTCATGGCAAAATACCAGTTGATTAAAGATTACCGGTTGCGCGGGGCCAGCTACTGGGTGCTTGATTTTCCGTTTCCGCAAAATTGGGTCGTTCTCGAAAACATGTTTACTGTACGCAAGCGAACATAGCAAAAGGCCGCCTCGAGCGGTCTTTTGCTGATTCGGTATAAGAATCGTTTTCGCCAACCACAATAAGGAAAACAGCAATTGATCGGAGGACGCTCGATGCAGGAAAATCAACGATTGATCAACTTTCTTAATCAGCAAGTTTCCAATTTTGCCGTATTGTACGTAAAGCTTCATCGTTATCATTGGTTTGTCCAAGGCTTTCATTTCTTTGAACTGCACAAGAAGTTTGAGGAAATGTATGAAGAGGCGGCCGAATGGTACGATGAATTAGCCGAACGCATATTGGCCATTGGCGGGAAACCGTTGGCGACGATGACGAAATATTTAGACGAAAAAACGTTGGCGGAGGCGGAAGCGGATAATGAAATCGTCGAAATGCTGTCCGTCTTGCATTCCGATTTTCGCCAAATGGCCGGCGAAATGAGAGAAGGACGCGCCATTTGCGAACAATTCGGCGATGAACCAACAGCTGATTTGCTCGTACAAATCGAAAAAACGTTGGATAAACATGCGTGGATGGTTCGTTCGGCTGCCGCTAAAGCCTTGACGTGATCGATCCATGCAGATGCGCGGCTTCTCTGCTGGCAGAGAAGCCGTATTTTTATTTGCGAAGAAGGAATTTTTCCGATCGGGGCGAACTAAATGATTGAGAGGAGAATCTAATGTGCGGCATCTCGTTCTTTATGCTCATCCGACTCGGGAAAGCTTCAACGGCGCCATTTTACAAACTTATATCAATGCTTTGAAGGAACGAGGTCACGAAATCGATATTCGCGATGTATACCGTCTTGATTTCGACCCGAAATTGACATGGGAAGCCTATCGCGGGCAGCTCGCTGGAAATTACGACCGCTTTGTCAAGGAAGAATGGCGGTTCTGGGCGCGTGCGGACGCGGTTACGCTCATTTTTCCGTTATGGTGGGGCGGGCTTCCCGCTTTAGCCAAAGGTTACCTCGACCGAGTGCTTGCTTACGGGCTTGCTTATCAATTGGACGGGGAAGAACCGATCCCGTTGCTAGGTGGGAAGCAATCGGCGCTAATTTACACGAGCGGCACGCCGAAAGAACTTTTCGATGAAACCGGTATGTCCGCTAGCATCCGGCAAACGTTGGAGGAAGCAGTTTTTCAATTTTGCGGCATGGAAACAGCCGGGGTGCTGCATTTTGGAAATGCGGTGCTTGCGACAAGCGAAGAACATAATCACATGTTGCAAGAAGTGAAGGCGTTCGCCGCGCGATTTTTTTGAATCGAAGCAAAGGAGGAGGGCTCTCATGAGTGATTTGTTGATCAGCGCGAAAACATTGGCCGATCATTTAGACGACGAAAACACGGTGATCGTCGATTGCCGGTTTCAGTTGAACGATCCGGAAGCCGGGCGAAACGCTTACGAACAAGATCATATTCCGGGGGCGGTCTATTTCGATCTTGACAAAGATATGTCAGGACCGGTGAGGGAGCATGGAGGGCGTCATCCGTTGCCGAATCCTAAAGAATTTGTTAAAAAACTCGAAATGGCCGGGATTGATGCAAATGTTCGTGTGGTTGCCTATGATGACGAAAACGGTGCATTCGCGGCGCGATTTTGGTGGATGTTGAATTATTTCGGGCATGAAAACGGTTTTGTGCTTGATGTCGGATATTCCACATGGAAAAAAGAAGGTTATCCGACGAGCAGCGAAATCCCGTACCCGAAACCGGCCGTTTTCAAAGCCAACGTTCGCCGGGAGATGGCAGTCGGGATTGAGGAAGTGAAACAACGCCAACAAGAAGACGAGGTCGTTTTGATCGATTCAAGAGCTCCCGCTCGCTACCGAGGAGAGCATGAGCCGATCGACCGCAAAGCGGGGCACATTCCAGGGGCCGTCAATCGGTTTTGGAAGGAAAACATCGGTCCTGATGGAAAATGGAAACCGATTGCTCAACTTCGAGAACGTTTTACTGACGACGATGCCAAAGAATATATTGTTTATTGCGGATCGGGCGTGACGGCGGCAGCGAACGCACTCGCTTTACAAGCAGTCGGCAAGAAAGTGCGGCTCTATGTCGGGAGTTGGAGCGATTGGAGCTCGTACGACGAAAATCCGGTGGAAACCGGGGAATAGGCAAACGTTTCGCAACATCCGTTTTGTGGAAAGTCATTCACGAAGGGAGTTGAGTCGATGAAAGTGTTGGTGATCGGTGCGAATGGAAACGTCGGACGAAAGGTTGTGCCGATTTTGCATGAATGCGGCCACGAGGCGAAGGCGATGATTCGTGATGAAACCCAGAAGGAAAATCTCGATCCGCGGGCGGAGGTCGTAGTCGCCGATTTGGAAAAAGATTTTGGCCATGCGCTGGAAGGATGCGATGCGGTAATTTTCACTGCCGGATCGGGCGCCCATACGGGTCCGGATAAGACGGAGCTTGTCGACCGCCGCGGGGCGATGAAGGCCATCGACGAGGCGAAGAAGCATGGCGTGCACAAGTTCTTGATGGTAAGTTCGATGAATGCCGATACACCGGAGAACGGTCCGGAACATATGAGGCATTATTATAAGGCGAAAGGCGACGCGGACGATTATTTGCGTGCGAGCGGGCTCGATTACACAATTGTCCGGCCCGGGAGGCTGTCGCATGCGCCGGGGACCGGTAAGATCGAGGCAGCGGTCAAAATCGCGGACCGTTCGCGGAAGCGTGACATTCCGCGGGAAGACGTCGCTCGTGTGATGGTCCATGCGCTCAAACACGATCCTCTCGGTGAGCGCGTGTTTGAAATCTTGAGCGGCGACACGCCGGTCGATAAGGCGTTGGAGGCGTTATAACTATTACGATACAAGGGGAGATGGACGAATGAAAGCCACTTATTACGGACATTCGGTTGTGTTGGTCGAAACGGCGGGCAAGAAAATTTGGATCGATCCGTTTATTACCGGAAACGGCCAATGTACGATTGACGCAAACGACGTTGAAGCTGATGCGATCATTTTGACGCACGGCCATAACGACCATGTCGGCGATACGGTAGAAATCGCGAAGAGGAATGATGCGTTGGTCATCGGGATATTTGAAATGGCAACATATCTCGGTTGGAAAGGCTTGAATACGCATCCGATGTCCATCGGCGGAGCGTACGAATTTGATTTTGGAAAGGTGAAATATACCCAAGCGTTTCACGGTTCCGGCTATGAAGAAGAGGGTGAAAACCTCGTTTATCTCGGCATGCCCGGCGGTGTTCTATTCAGTGCTGAAGGAAAGACGATTTATCATGCCGGCGATACCGGTCTGTTTTCAGATATGAAGCTGATCGGCGAAAGAAACGAGATCGACGTCGCATTTCTTCCGATCGGCGACAATTTCACGATGGGACCGGAAGACGCACAGCTGGCCGCCGAATGGCTCAATGCGAAAACCGTCGTGCCGATTCACTACAATACATTCCCAGTGATCGAACAAGACCCGCATGCTTTTGTTGCCGGTTTGAAAGGCGAAGGCAAAGTGTTGCAATCCGGCGATTCGATCGAGTTGTAACGAATCTATTCGAAGAACTTCCGCGCTGATTCAAGCGTTCGGGAGTTCTTTTTTCATTTTGGGAGGATGTCCGACATACAATGGATCGTAAGAAGGGGAGATGAAAATGAAACAACGCTTGATTTTGTCGCTGCTCGTAATCGCAGCCTTAGTCTACATGGCGCTTCCCCGGCTGCCTGTCCACGGGAGCGTGCTTCAAGAAAGTTTTGTTTTGGCATGGCTCGGGTTCGCCTTGCTCGCCTTCGGCGGGAATTTGTCAGCACTCCTGTTCAAAGCGGGATCCGATCGCGGCGGTCGACACCCGGCCTCAAAAAGAAAAGCGCCGGAGCGCGTATTTGAACGGCACACGGGAAGTTGATGTACGGGGCCGACATCGGTATAATGATGGAAACATGGGGAAAAGAATGGTGAAATCGTGGCGACGAAACATGAGCAAATTTTAAAACATATCGAAGACTTGGAAGTCGGTCGGAAAATTTCGGTGCGCGGCATCGCAAAGCAACTTGATGTGAGCGAAGGTACGGCGTATCGGGCGATTAAGGATGCCGAAAATCTCGGATTCGTGAGCACGATCGAACGCGTTGGAACGATTCGGATTGAGACGAAGCGGAAAGAGAACTTTGAAAAATTAACCTATGCCGAAGTCGTTAACATTGTCGACGGAATTGTTCTCGGCGGCCGCGAAGGACTGCATAAATCGCTCAATAAGTTTGTTATCGGCGCAATGAAGCTGGAAGCGATGATGCGCTATGTCGACGCCGGAAACCTTGTAATTGTCGGCAACCGCGATCAGGCGCAGTTCAACGCCTTGAAAGCCGGTGCCGCCGTTTTGATTACGGGCGGCTTTATGGCAGGGGAAGATGCAGTCGCCCTCGCTGACGAACTGAAACTTCCGATCATTTCGACAAGCTACGATACGTTTACGGTCGCCGCGATGATCAATCGCGCTATCTATGATCAATTGATCAAGAAGGAAATCGTTCTCGTGCAAGATATTTTGATTCCCGTTGAGCAGGCGTTTTATTTGAAAACGTCCGATACGATCGACAGATGGCGGGAATTGAATAAACAGACGGGACACAGCCGATATCCGGTCGTTGACGGCAAGATGCGCGTTCAAGGAATGGTAACCGCAAAAGATATCGTCGACCACCCGGGAGATGCTTCCGTTGTGAAAGCGATGACGAAAAATCCGTTGACGGTGAGCGGAGCGACGTCGCTCGCGATGGCGGCGCACATGATGATCTGGGAGGGCATTGAACTGTTGCCGGTGGTCAACCCGTATCATAAACTGCAAGGGCTGATTTCGCGTCAAGACGTCTTGAAAGCGTTGCAAGTCATTCAACGGCAGCCCCAAGTCGGGGAAACGATCGATGAACTCATCACCGGGCAAATGGTTCAAGCCTCAGCGGCTCCGGATTTGAAATTCCGCTGTGAAGTGACGCCGCAAATGACGAATTACCTTGGATCGATTTCGTACGGGGCGATCACGACGCTTGTCGGGGAAGCGGGCAGTCTCGCGCTTAGGCAATTCAAAAAAGGGAACCTCGTTATTGAAAACATCACGCTGTATTTTCTAAAACCGGTGCAAATCGAAAGCGTGATCGAAATTTGCCCGCGAGTGATGGAGATCAGCCGCAGGCACGGGAAGCTCGACATTGAAGTGTTTCATGACGGAGCGGTCGTCGGAAAAGCGATGATGACCGCACAGCTTATTGATCGCCATTGAGCTCGTTTTGCCTGGCTTCTTCCACCGCATACGGCAACAAGTGCCGGTATAAACGAATATTTTGGTAAATGTAAAAGCTTCCGACGGCAATTAAAATGACGGATATGACGATTGTGACTGCGGATTGCCTTACATACAGGGCGTTAAGGCCGAAGAAAACGAGGACAAGCCCAAGGGCCACGGCTGCTTTCGTACCGACCCACCGGCTTTCGTGCTGGCGGTTGCGCAGCTTCCAAGCTTTCAGTTTGTAAAACAAATAAAATGCGAACGAGACAATGATGAACATAACTAGAATCGGCATCGATCTTCCTCCAATGATATCAATGATGTTTTAGACTGTTCCATTGTAACGAGTTAGCGGGAAAAAATCCATCCGGGAAGGAGCAGGAGATGAAACAAGCCATTATTGACAAAATCGAGCAATACGATACGATCATCATCCATCGGCACGTGCGTCCCGATCCGGACGCGCTCGGATCGCAAGGGGCGCTCGCGGAGATCATTAAAGCGAGCTATCCCGGTAAAAACGTATTTTGCGTTGGGGAAGAGGAAGCATCGCTCCAGTTTTTGAATCGAATGGACGAAGTGCCCGACGATCAATTTCATGGGGCGCTTGCCATTGTGTGCGATACGGCAAATGCTCCTCGTATCAGCGATGAGCGCTATGAGCAAGCCGATTTTATCATCAAAATCGACCACCATCCGAATGAAGATCGTTACGGCGACTTGTTATGGGTGGATACGGAGGCAAGTTCGGTCTGTGAAATGATTTACGAATTGTACCACGAATGCAAAGCTTCACTCGTTCTTCCCGATCGGGCAGCGATGCTGCTTTATGCAGGAATTGTCGGCGACACCGGCCGATTTCTGTTCGACAGTACGACCGACCGAACGTTTGCGATTGCCGCAGCGTTAAGGAAACGATCATTTTCCATCAATCGATTGTATACGCGTCTCTACGAAGTGAAATTGAACGTCGTGCGCCTTCGCGGGTATGTCACGTCGTCGTTTCAATTAAGTGAAAACGGTGCCGGAACGGTGAAAATCCGTCGTACTGTTCTCGAACAATACGATGCGACGCCGAGCGACGCCTCGCTGCTCGTCAATGCGTTTTCTGATGTTGCGGGCATAAAAGCGTGGGTGTTTTTCATCGAGGAACCGGATCAAATTCGCGTCCGATTGCGTTCTAAAGGACCGGTCGTGAACGAAATTGCAAAAAAATACGGAGGCGGGGGTCACCCGATGGCGGCCGGAGCGACGATCCATCGCTGGGAGGAAGCGGATCAAGTTGTTGCGGAACTTGAGGCGGCTTGCGCCGCATACGAATAGTCAGGCTTACGCATTGCGTAAGCCTGACTATTGCTGTTGCTTCGGAATGAACCAAGAGCCGATATTTGTTTCGTCGATCAACACGTCGACGTTTGCACGTGAGATCTCTTTTTTGATTAAACGGACCATTTCGTCGGATTCGGCGAATGCCGAGTAACCGTCTTGAATTCGCCTTACTTTCGCTTTGACGATGTCTTTCGGGTTCATGATCATCGTGCGTATCCTCCTTTTTCGGCTTTGGGGTCGAATAACGTTCCATACGCCTTACTTAAATCTTATTCGAGCAGCGGCGCGATTGCCACGGAATGGACACCCGTGTCACAAAATTTTCAAACTTTTTTGTCACACTTTTTCCACATTCAATACGACTTTTACCGTCGAGTAAATGACGAGCGTGGCCACTTTCACGCGAAAACGGTTTTTTTCCACTTCATAGGTTTTGTTTTCGATCACTTGCTTGATCATCCGTTGATTTTCGGCGACGGATTCGATGTTTTGGTGAATGAGGCTTGATAGTTGTTCGCTGACTGCGCTGCGGATTTCAAACAGCTCGGACTTACTGATTTCGTTGTTTCGATTTTCCACGAACGTTACTTTTATTGATTGAACCGTTAATTTTTGCTCGAGCTGCTCATTTTTTTCATTGGATTCTTCTTGCCACGTTTTCAATTGCGATTTCAATTGTTTGATGTCTTGTTTTTGTTCGTAGATCATCGTTAATTGTCGTTCTTGGGCGATGCCGGAAATGACGATGAAAAACATCCAGCCGACAATGATACCGAGAATGAGACCTGCCGAGAAACGTTGCCAATCCCGCGTTTTGAAATGTTGGGGGATGCGCATTTACCCGATATACTCCTGTTGTGTCAACCAGTAAATCAAAATCGTGCCGGTATGGGCGCCGGTCATCGCCGAGATGATGACAATCATTTGTTTTACAATTTCGTCGGGGGAACCGTAAATAAATCCTTTTTCAAGATTTGTAATCGTGTCGAATGTACCGCCGATTGCCGCAACGACAGCCCAAATTTTCAAGTTGCCCGCAAGCGTCCACATCGCGCTCAGCGGAGGTTTGCTTACGAGAAACGCGCCAATGCCGCCAATGATCGCGCCGCCGACAATGACGCCGAACGCGACGAAGAAATCGAAAACGACGCTTTGCAAAAACTCTCGAAAAGGTACCGGCTCCATCTGTTTCATCCTTTCCAATGAGACAAACGTTAAATCTATCAATTCCTGCAGCGGGTTTGCGCAGTTCAACGACCCCAGATGCACATCCCGCTCTTGAAAACTCGGATGCGTTATTCTAATGTATATGGGACAAGAACGAGCGTTATGCCATTGACGTACATGTGTTCGCTATTATGTTATAATAACTATTAGATTTATTCGGTTGCCGCGCGCTGCGGAATTAACGGCAAGGAGAGATGGGCTTTGGGTTTCGTTCACCTTCACGTTCACAGTGAGTATAGTTTGCTTCGAGGGGCTTGCCGCATAGACTCCCTTGCGAAAAGAGCGGCCGACCTGCGTTTTTCCGCGCTCGCAATCACCGATCATTCGGTTATGTACGGCGTCGTTCCGTTTTATAAAGCTTGTCGAAAATACGGGATCAAACCGATTATCGGTATGGAGATCAACGTTGCTCTCGAGGAAGCATCCGACGGCGTCAAGGGACGAAATCAACCGGCAGCAACACTCGTATTGCTGGCGAAAACAAACGCGGGGTACCGCCATTTAATCCAATTAAGCACGGAAGCGCAAAGCGGGCGCCAACCGGTCGTTTCAAAACAATCGTTAGCTGCGCATGCGGAAGATTTAATTGCTCTCTCTTCCGGGATCAACGGCGAAATCGAGCGCTGTTTACTGCGCGGCGACCGTGCAAAAGCAACGGAAGCGGCTGAATTTTACAAACGTGTATTTGCAGGAAATTTTTACATCGAAATTCAAGACCACAGCACGCGTTCGCAAAAACAACTGAACTTGGAAATCGTGCAATTGGCAAAAGCTTTAGACGTATCGCTTGCGGCGACAAATGACGTGCATTACTTGGAAGCGTCCGATGCCATCGCGCATGATTGCTTGCTCTGCATCAAAAACGGCGTGCGGCTCGACGACGATGATCGCGAGAAATTGCCGACTGACCAGTATTATTTAAAATCGCCCGAAGAAATGGAGGCTCTGTTTTCCGCGTTTCCTGAAGCGTTGCGAAATACGGAACGAATTGCGGATGCATGTGATGTAACGTTTGAGTTTGGGCGTGCGATTTTGCCGTCCTTCCCCGTACCCGAAGGTCTCGGTGCGTCCGAGTATTTGCGTAAGATATGCGAGGAGGGGCTTCGGAGCCGCTATGGCATGGATCCTGACGGTCCCCTTTGGCGAAGGCTCGAATATGAGCTCAGTGTCATCGAGAAAATGCACTACTGCGATTATTTTTTAATTGTTTGGGACTTTATGAAGCACGCACACGAAAACCGCATTCTCACGGGGCCGGGACGCGGTTCCGCTGCGGGTTCTCTCGTCTCTTACGTATTGAACATTACCGATGTCGATCCGATTGCCCATGATCTCATTTTCGAACGGTTTTTAAATCCGGAAAGAGTCAGCATGCCGGACATTGATATTGATTTTCCCGATACGAAGCGCGATCAAATGATTCGTTACGTGGCTGACAAATACGGTGCTGAGCACGTGGCGCAAATTATTACGTTTGGAACGCTTGCAGCGCGGGCTGCCGTGCGTGATGTTGGAAGGGTGATCGGCGCCCCGCAAAAACTCGTCGATTCCCTCGCAAAGAAAATACCTTCTCGTCCGGGCATAACACTCGCACAAGCAAAACGGGAATCCATGCCGTTGATGCAATTGCTTAAGGAATCGGAAGAAGCCTTGCAAATCTTCCAAATCGCGGGAACGATCGAAGGGCTTCCGCGCCATGCGTCGACCCACGCAGCGGGGATTGTTATCAGCAAGCAGCCTTTGACCGATGTCGTGCCGCTTCAGGATTCGCAAGACGGCCTTGCCCTTACGCAATTTCCAATGAACATTCTCGAAGAAATCGGCCTATTGAAGATGGATTTTCTCGGCTTGCGCAATTTGACGCTTATTGAAAACATCTTGAATGCGGTTGAGGCGGAAACCGGCATACGTCCGGATTTTAAAAAAGTTCCCAACGACGATGAACAAACGTTTCGGTTGTTGGCGCAAGGGGATACATCTGGAATATTTCAACTTGAGTCGGACGGCATGCGAAAAGTATTGCAAAGATTGAAACCAACGACGTTTGAAGACATCGTTGCCGTGAACGCGCTCTATCGGCCGGGACCGATGGAAAACATTCCGACATACATTGCCGGCAAACACGGGGAATTGGATGTTCAGTATATTCATGACGATTTGAAACCCATCTTGGAAAAAACGTACGGGGTCATCGTATATCAAGAGCAAATCATGCAGATCGCTTCGAATCTCGCCGGTTTTTCGCTCGGAGAAGCCGATTTGCTGCGGCGGGCCATTTCGAAAAAGAAGAAGAACATCCTGGATGAGGAGCGCGAGCATTTTGTGAGCGGATGCGTCAACAACGGCTATCCGGCGGAAACGGCGGAGACGGTGTACGATCTCATCATGCGTTTCGCCGACTACGGCTTCCCGCGCTCTCATGCAGTCGCTTACAGCGTCATTGCCTTTCGGCTCGCCTATTTAAAGGCGCATTATCCGAAAGCATTCATGGCTGCGCTGCTTTCCGGGGTCATTGGCGATCACGACAAAACGGCGGCTTACATTCGCGAGCTGAAAGCGAAGCAAATCCCCGTGCTCCCGCCTTCTGTCAATCGCAGCGAGCAAGCCTTCACTTCCGAACAAGAAGGCATTCGCTTCGGCCTTTTGGCGGTAAAAAACGTTGGCATGCATGCGATCGACGAACTGACGAAGAAACGTCGATCCGGAATCTATCGGGATTTGTTTGATTTGTGTGCACGCGTTTCCTTGAAAAAGGTAAACAAGCGAACGTTGGAATCGCTCGTTTTTGCAGGCGCGATGGACGAATTCGGGGTCGATCGTGCAACGCTCATCACGTCTCTCGACCGTGCGGTCCGTTACGGCGAGGAAGTGGATGAAAAGGCGGGGAAGCCGCAAATGGACTGGTTCGGAGCAGGAGAAGGGCGGCCGAATTACGAAGAAGTGCCGCCATTAAACATGAATGATAAACTGAAGTTTGAAAAAGAAGCACTCGGGTTTTATTTATCGGCTCATCCGTTGGAACGTTATGCGGAAGCATTGAGGGGCATTCCACATCTAAAAATCGCTCAGATTGCGAAACGTTCGCCGAAACAACTCGTTCGAACGGCGGGGATGATCGTGAAAACGCGCCAGATTCGGACAAAAAAAGGGGATCCGATGGCCTTTCTCACGTTGAGTGACGAGACAGCGGAGATCGAGGTCGTCGTTTTCCCGAAATTGTATGCGCGTTGCGCGGGTATCGTCGATGAAGACCGGTTTTTGCTCGTAGAAGGTACGTGTCAAGACGATCGGCAGTCCCGAAGCTTGATTGCTGAACGCATCGTTCCCCTTGAACAATTGCCGGCGCAGGGAGGTGACGAATCCGAAAGCAAGCGTGTCGGTTCCTTGTTTTTGAAAATTGACGGCCGCCATCGCGAAACGGCGTTTTTGAATCGCATAAAAAAAGTGTTGCAGCGTTTTCGCGGCGAAGTTCCGGTTATCGTGTATTATGCAGACGAGAAAAAAACGATCAAGCTTCCGGAAACGTTCAACGTCGATGCAAGCGAAGCCTGCTTGAAAGGGTTGAAAGAAGAACTTGGCACGAACCATGTCGTTTTCAAGAAATAAACATTCGTTTTAATGAAATGCTTGTTTTGCTATAATAGAGTGCAGACACTTTTACAGAAACAAGCTTGCATCGGTTCGGTTGTTGCAAGCCTCCATGCTTAGCGATGGATGGAACAAAGGAGAGTGAAGCGATTTGTCCACAACACGTGAGGAAGCGTTGCATATTCACCGGATTCACCAGGGGAAACTCGAGTCGAAATCGAAAGTTCCGGTTCGCAACGCCCGGGACTTGAGTCTCGCCTATTCCCCGGGAGTAGCGGAACCTTGCAAAGAAATTTACGATGATCCGAGCAAAGTATTCGAATATACGATGAAGGGAAACATGGTAGCGGTCGTGTCTGACGGTACGGCCGTACTCGGGCTCGGAAACATCGGTCCACAGGCAGCGCTTCCTGTAATGGAAGGGAAAGCGGTATTGTTCAAGAGTTTTGCCGGCGTCGACGCGTTTCCGATCTGTGTCGACACGAACGACGTTGACAAAATCGTCGAGACCGTGAAATTGCTGCAACCGAATTTCGGGGGCATCAATCTCGAGGATATTTCCGGACCGAGATGTTTTGAAGTTGAGGAACGATTGAAAAGGGAAACGAATATCCCGATCTTTCATGACGATCAACATGGTACGGCAATCGTCACTCTCGCAGGTCTCGTCAATGCATTGAAAATTACCGGCAAATCAGTGTCCAGTGTTCGTGTGATCGTAAACGGAGCCGGTGCCGCGGGAATTGCCATCATCAAGCTTCTTGATCGTTTTGGCGTGAAAGATATGATATTATGCGATTCGAAAGGCGCGATTTACGAAGGACGTTCCGAAGGCATGAACGACGTAAAGGCGGACATTGCGAAAATTACGAATCGTGATCGACTGAAAGGTTCCTTGCAAGAGGTCATTCAAGACATGGACGTCTTCATCGGCGTATCCGTCGAAGGCGTGCTTACCGAAGAAATGGTGAAAAGCATGAATGACGATCCTGTCATTTTCGCGATGGCCAATCCGGTACCGGAAATCATGCCGGATCAGGCGAAAGCCGCGGGAGCGAAAGTGATCGGTACGGGGCGTTCCGATTTTCCGAACCAGGTGAACAATGTACTTGCGTTTCCGGGCATATTCCGCGGGGCACTCGATGTGAGGGCCACGCATATTAACGAGGACATGAAAGTGGCGGCCGTTTACGCGATTGCGAATCTCATCGCAGAAAGTGAATTGAAGGACGATTATGTGATTCCCGCGCCGTTTGACGCGCGAGTGGCTCCGGCGGTAGCCGCGAGCGTCGCGAAAGCGGCGATGGAAACGGGCGTCGCGAGAAAACATGTCGATCCGGACGAAGTAGCCGAAAAGACGAGGAAATTGACGGCTATCGACGCCGATTGACCTACGGAATGGTATGATCAAAGGACGGTGTTATTTTGTTAAAGGATTTGTTTGCTAAGAAGAAAAAATATGCAACGGTTCCTTCGGAGAAAGTGAAAAACGATGTGCCCGAAGGTTTGATGTCGAAATGTCCGCAATGCAAAACGATTATGTACACGAAAGAATTGAATAAAAATTTAAAAGTGTGCATTTCGTGCGGCTACCATCATCGAATGACGGCACAGGAGCGGTTTGAAAGTTTGTTTGACGACGGTATCTTTGAAGAGTTGGATCACGGGTTGACTTCAGCAAACCCGTTGCAGTTTCCGGATTATACGGAGAAACTGGATAAGGACAAGAAGAAAACGGAGCTGAATGAGGCGGTTCTCACCGGCGAAGGAACGATCGAGCAATTGCCGGTCGTAATGGCCGTGATGGACGCTCGGTTTCGTATGGGGAGCATGGGCTCCGTTGTAGGGGAAAAAATCACGCGCGCCGTGGAACGTGCTGGAGAACGGAAGCTGCCTTTCATCATTTTCACCGCTTCGGGAGGCGCCCGAATGCAGGAAGGGGCGCTCAGCTTGATGCAAATGGCGAAAACAAGCGCGGCGCTGAAGAAGTTCAGCAGTGACGGCGGCTTGTTCATTTCGGTCATGACGCATCCGACAACGGGCGGTGTGTCGGCAAGCTTCGCATCACTCGGGGATTATAATTTTGCCGAGCCCGGCGCACTTATCGGCTTTGCCGGAAGAAGAATCATTGAACAAACGATTCGCCAAGAATTGCCGGACGACTTTCAAACGGCCGAATTTTTGTTCGAGCACGGCCAACTCGACCGAGTCATCCCGAGAAAAGAAATGAAAGAGGCGCTTGCCACGGTTCTGTCGATACACGGAACGGGAGGTCGAAAAAAATGACGACCTATCTCGAATTTGAAAAACCCGTCGTTCAGTTGAAAGAAAAGATCGCCGAATTGAAAACGTTCATGGAAGAAAAAAACATCGATTTGTCTCAAGAGGTGGAAAGATTGCAGGCGCGACTCGAAAAGCTTGAAAACGAAATTTACGAGAACATGAAACCGTGGGACCGTGTGCAGGTGGCACGGCACCCAGTGCGCCCGACGACTCTTGATTACATTTCCTTCTTGTTCGAGGATTTCTTCGAATGCCACGGGGATCGTTATTACGGCGATGATGCAGCGATCGTTGCCGGCATCGCGAAATTCCACGACGTTCCTGTGACGGTTGTCGGCCATCAACGCGGAAAAGACACAAAAGAAAACTTGCGGCGAAATTTTGGATGTCCGCATCCGGAAGGTTATCGAAAAGCGTTAAGAATTATGAAACAAGCCGAAAAGTTCGATCGACCGATCATCAGCTTCATCGACACGAAAGGGGCGTATCCAGGGAAATCCGCCGAGGAACGCGGACAAAGCGAAGCGATTGCGCGGAATTTGTTCGAGATGGCCGGGCTCACCGTACCGATCGTCTGTGTCGTGATCGGTGAAGGGGGGAGCGGAGGAGCTCTCGGAATCGGCGTCGGAGACCGTTTGCACATGCTTGAGAACTCCACGTATTCGGTCATTTCACCTGAAGGCGCTGCGGCCTTGCTTTGGAAAGACTCCGGGCAGGCGAAACGCGCCGCGGAGTCGATGAAGATTACTGCACCCGATTTGAAAGAGCTTGGCATAATCGATGACGTGATACCGGAAGTAAGGGGCGGTGCACATCACGATCCCGAGTCGCAGGCGGCGGCGATCGAGCGTACGCTCAGCGCTTCTCTGAAGGAACTCGGGCGGCTGACAACTGATGAATTGTTGGAGCGGCGATTGCAAAAATACAAGAGTATGGGACGCTACTTGAACGAAAGCGTTTCCAATACGACGAAATAAATGTGCTTCCCATGAGGCACATTTTTTCATGTTATAATGCTACTAAACGAAAGGGAGAAACTGTGAATACAAGAGAACAGGGGTGAACGGCTTGAAAAGGATAGGAGTATTGACGAGCGGCGGCGATTCGCCCGGCATGAATGCCGCCATCCGCGCGGTTGTGCGCAAAGCGATCTTTCACCGCTTGGAGGTTTACGGCATTTATCACGGGTATACCGGTCTCATCGCCGGGAACATTAAACCGTTGGAAATCGGTTCCGTCGGCGACATCATCCATCGCGGCGGCACGATGCTCTACACGGCTCGAAGCGAGGAGTTCAAAACGGCGGAAGGTCAAAAAAAAGCAATCGCCCAACTGAAGCGATTCGCCATTGAGGGCGTAGTCGTCATCGGCGGGGACGGTTCCTTCCGCGGAGCCGATAAATTAAACGATTACGGAATTGCGACGATCGGAATCCCGGGCACGATTGACAACGACATTTCCGGCACCGATTTCACCATCGGTTTTGATACAGCTTTAAATACGGTCATTGACGCGATTGACAAAATTCGCGACACGGCCACATCTCATGAACGTACATATGTCGTCGAAGTAATGGGCAGGGACGCCGGCGATCTTGCTTTATGGTCCGGGCTTGCGGACGGTGCCGAGTCGATTTTGATTCCCGAAGCGCCCTATGATATGAAACAAATTGTTAGTCGGTTGAAAAGAGGCCATGATCGCGGCAAAAAGCACAGCATTATTATCGTTGCCGAAGGTGTCGGAAGCGGCGTTGACATCGGCCGGCAAATTAAACAGGAAACGAATTTGGAAACGAGAGTTACCGTTCTCGGCCACATTCAACGCGGCGGTTCGCCGACTGCTGCTGACCGCGTACTCGCGAGCCGGCTCGGTGCGAAAGCGGTCGAGTTGCTGTTGGAAGGTAAAGGTGGACGCATGGTCGGGATCAAAAACAACCGAATCGTCGATTCCGAGTTGGCGACGGCGTGGAAAAGAAGCCATATCATTGATTCGGAAATGTATAAACTTTCGCAAGAACTGTCGATTTAAAAAGGGAGTTGTCGGATAGTATGCAAAAAACGAAAATCGTTTGCACGATCGGTCCTGCGAGCGAAAAGGTCGAACAGCTCATCGAAATGATTGAAGCCGGAATGAGCGTCGCTCGTTTGAATTTTTCGCACGGGGATCATGAAGAACACGCAGCGCGCATTCGAAACATTCGCGAAGCAGCTGAAAAAACAGGAAAAACAGTAGCGATCTTATTGGATACGAAAGGACCGGAAATTCGCACCGGAACCTTAGCAAAGCCATCCATTCAATTGAAAGCGGGTCAATCTTTGACACTCGCAATGGATGAAGTTGAGGGAAATGAAGAGAAAATTTCAGTTTCCTACAGCGGTCTGGTGAACGATGTATCCGAAGGCTCGGTCATTTTGCTTGACGACGGATTGATTGAATTGAAAGTGACCGAAATCCGTGACCGGGAAGTCATCACGCAAGTACTCAACGACGGTGAGTTGAAAAGCAAAAAAGGGGTTAACATTCCTAACGTCAGCGTCGATTTGCCGGGTATTACTGAGAAAGACGCCAAAGACATCGTATTTGGAATTAAGCAAAACATTGACTTCATCGCCGCATCGTTTGTTCGCCGAGCCTCCGATGTGCTCGAGATTCGCCAATTGCTCGAAGCGAACGAAGCGGAGCACATTCATATCATACCGAAAATCGAAAACCGCGAAGGCGTCGAAAACATTGATGAAATTCTCAATGTATCCGATGGTCTCATGGTTGCGCGCGGGGATCTCGGAGTGGAAATTCCCGCGGAAGAAGTTCCTCTTGTGCAAAAAGATTTGATACGCAAGTGCAATACTAGAGGGAAACCGGTCATTACGGCGACGCAAATGCTCGATTCGATGCAGCGAAATCCGCGTCCGACGCGGGCGGAGGCGAGCGACGTCGCAAACGCGATATTTGACGGCTCGGACGCCGTTATGCTTTCCGGAGAAACGGCGGCCGGCCAATACCCGGTTGAAGCGGTGAAAACGATGAGCAAGATCGCATTGCGGACGGAAACGGCGATCGCCTACGACGATTTGTTCGATAAATCGATGCGGGACAGTGAAACGACGATCACGGACGCCATCAGTCAATCGGTAACCCATACGGCATTGAAACTAAATGTTTCCGCCGTCATTACCGCCACTGAAAGCGGACATACGGCGAGAATGATTGCCAAATATCGTCCGAAGTCACCGATTGTTGCGGTAACGAATTCGGAGCGAGTGAAGCGGCAGTTGATGCTCGTTTGGGGCGTTGTTCCGCAACTTGGTGAGACAGCGTCATCGACGGACGAAATGCTCGACATTGCTGTGGAAGAGGCTCTGAATTCCGGAATCGTCAGACACGGCGATTTAGTTGTTATCTCTGCCGGGGTGCCTGTTGGACAAACGGGTACAACGAACTTGATGAAAGTCCACGTTGTCGGCGATGTGCTTGCAAGAGGACAAGGCATCGGGAAGATTTCCGTTTCCGGAAAGGTCGTGCTTGCCGAAAATGCGAACGAGGCGAACGAAAAAATGACCGAAGGAGCCATTCTCATTTCATATGGGACCGATCGCGACATGATGCCGGCGATCAAAAAAGCGTCGGCCATTATCGTCGAAAGAGGGGGATTGACGAGTCATGCAGCCATCATCGGATTGAATCTCGACATTCCCGTCGTCGTCGGTGTAGAAGGGGCGCTGCAATTGTTCCGCGACGGACAAGAAATTACGGTCGATCCGGAACGCGGGGATATTTACGACGGTCACGCAAGCGTATTGTAAAAGGGACGTCAACTTTTCTCAGGAGGAAGGAAAATGGCCGTAACCGAACTTACCGCACGCTACAGCGAAACGGATCAAATGGGCGTGATTCATCACAGCACGTACGTAAATTGGTTTGAAGTGGGAAGAACGAACTGTATTCGGGATTTCGGCGTCGCTTATCATGAAATCGAAGCAGCGGGTTTTTTGCTACCGGTCGTCGAAGTGAATGTTTCGTATAAAGTACCGGCAAAATATGAAGACGTCGTGCAGATTGTTTCGAAGGTTTCCGAGTACAATGGATTGCGTCTTAATTTTCACTATGAAGTGAAACGGAAACGGGACGGCATTTTGCTCGTTGAAGGAGAGACGAAACATTGCTGGACCCGCAAGGACATGAAACCGATCTCGTTGAAAAAACATTGGCCGCAACTGCATGCAACGATCGAAAAAATGGCAAAGGAAGAAAATTGACATGAAATACTTGCCCCTGTTCTTCATCGTCGTATCTGCCGCGGAAATCGGCTTGTTCATCTTGTCCGGGAACCTTATCGGCGTATGGGCTACGCTCGCCTTGATTGTATTGACCGGAATTCTCGGAGCGTCGATGGCAAAAAAACAGGGGTCGGAAGTATTGAAAGCGGCCCGCATGCAGCTGCGTCATGGACAAGTTCCCGGAGAAGCGCTGCTTGACGGCATTTGCATCTTGATCGGGGCCGTATTATTGATTACTCCCGGGTTTTTGTCGGATACGTGCGGCTTTCTGTTGCTTGTGCCAAAAACAAGAGAATACGGAAAAGCTGCGATGCAAAAATGGATCAAAAAGATGATTCGGAACGGGACGATTTATTTGTTCATCCGAAAATAACGGAAAAACGCAGGAACCTTTGCGGAAGCTCCTGCGTTTTTTTACGTCTGTTGGCCAATGATAAATCCCCACACGTCTCGAAAAACGTTTGCATTGTGAAGCGTTTTGATAATGACGAGAACGACCGGTCCCACGATCAAACCGAGAAATCCGAACAACTCAATGCCGATAAACAACGCAACGAGCGTGGCCAAAGGGTCGAGTCCGATGCTCGAAGAAATGATTTTCGGTTCCATCATTTGCCTTTGGATGATAATAACGCCGTACAAGATAGAAAGGCCGATGGCCAAAAAATAATTTCCGGTAAAAAAACAATAAAGAATCCACGGCACAAAAACGGCTCCGGTTCCGAGATAAGGCATGAGGTCGACGAGCCCGGTAATGATGGCAATGGAAATGGCGTAATCGACACGTAAAATTAACAAGCCGACCAGGTCAATCGCCGCGGTGATCGAAATCAATGTCAATTGGGCTCTAATGAAGCCGAACAGCGCTTTCTTTAAATCGGCGAATATGCTTCCGATGTTTCGGGCTGCCCGTTCAGGAATGATGCGGTTAATTTTGTTGCCGAGTTTATACCAATCTTTACTTATGAAAAACGTGCCGAGCATCGTGAACAGCAAAACGGCGAGCAGGCTCGGTAGAGCGGCAACGAAACCCGACAAGACGGAAAGGATTCCTTGCCCAAGTTGACTAAACATATGGGTAACGGTTGAACCGACATCTTGAATGTTGTTGATGATCGTTTGTTGTTTTGTCTGATCCAAATTGTGGAAAGAATTAAGTAGCCGATTGTACATAGGCATGACTTGATTCGATACAAACAATTGCAGCTGACCGATCAATTCGTTGATTTTGTCCGGCAACACATTCGTCAAATACGTGATCCCGGATATAATTTCAAACACGATCAAAGTGACGAGACCCGCGATGAGAGCGAAGATAATGATAATGGAGATGAACACGGCAATTCCACGCGGGATTTTACAAGTCCGGTGCAGGAAATTGACGAGAGGATTCATGAGAAAGGCGATGACGACGGCGATAATAAAAGGCACTGTCAATTGCGCAATATAATACAAGGCGAAAAAGCCGATCGTAACCGCCAGTAAAACGAGCATGAACCGTGCGAGAATATGAAAATAATTCAATGTCAAACCGGCCGACCTCCCCAATTATCTACTGCGGCAACCATACATTTTTTATAAAATTAATGCGCCGTAAAAATCCGGCGGCTTCGAGTTAGGGTTGGCTATATTTTACACGTTCTTTCGAGATTATTCAATTCGAGGCTTATTTCTGACAAAATGGATCGGAAAAGGGGATTGGTTCGTTTCACAAACCGCGAATCTTTAGTTATAATGAGGGTTGGGTGCAAACAAGTAACACAAGGCGGCAGCCGTCGGAAAACGGAGAATAAAATGCCATGGTTCGGTTTATCGCCTTATTGAAAGTATACGATAAAAGGAGAGATCGGAATGACACAAACCCGAGGATTAGAGGGTGTTGTAGCAACCACGTCAAGCATCAGTTCGATTATTGACGACGTATTGAGTTACCGTGGCTATAACATCGACGATTTAGCCAATCATTCCAGTTTTGAAGAAGTCATTTACCTTCTTTGGAACGAAAAATTGCCTAACAAGCGCGAACTGGAAGATTTCAAAAATCAACTGGCTGCGGAGGCTGAAGTGCCGCAAGCCGTTTTTGATCAAATGAAAACGTACGATATCGGCAACGTACATCCAATGGCCGCTCTTCGCACTGCGGTTTCCACGCTCGGTCTTTTCGACGATGAAGCCGACGTGATGGATGAACAGGCGAATTATCGCAAGGCGATTCGCCTCCAGGCAAAAATCCCAACAATCGTCACGGGATTCGGACGCATCAGGAACGGCAAAGAACCCGTTTCCCCGAGCAAAGACTTGAGTTTTGCGGCTAATTTTCTTTACATGCTTAACGGAGAAAAGCCGGATGAAGTTTCCGAAAAAGCATTCAACAAAGCGCTCGTTTTGCATGCTGACCACGAACTGAATGCTTCTACCTTTACGGCACGGGTTTGTGTGGCCACACTGTCCGATGTATATTCGGGAATCACGGCCGCCATCAGCGCTTTAAAAGGACCGTTGCACGGCGGAGCGAATGAACGCGTCATTCACATGTTGACCGAGGAAATTAAAGAGATTGACAAGGTGGAACCTTACCTCGAAAAAGCGTTTGCAAACAAGCAAAAAATTATGGGATTCGGTCACCGCGTTTACAAATCAGGCGATCCGCGTGCAAAACATTTGCGTGAAATGTCGAAACAGCTGAGCGAAGTGACCGGCACTTCGAAATGGTACGACATGTCGGTGAAGATGGAAAAGATCATTAAGGACGAAAAGGGGCTGCCGGCGAACGTCGATTTTTATTCGGCATCCGTTTATCACAACCTCGGGATCGAACATGATTTGTTTACGCCGATCTTTGCCACGAGCCGCGTTTCCGGATGGTTGGCTCACATTCTTGAGCAGTATGGGAACAATCGTCTCATTCGCCCTCGTGCAGAATATACCGGACCAAAAAATCAACAGTACGTTCCGATCGAAGAACGCGAATAAAGTTGCTTCAACGGTGCCCGGCCAACCGGGAATCCTTTGCGTCCGCGGCAAGCGCAGATTCGGCGGCAGCAGTGATCAAAAGGAACCGGCGGGTTGGCCGTACCTCATATAACCTGTTGAATTTATCTAACTAGGCTTTGAAAGTTAAGGAGGCAAAAGCAATGGCAAACGGAGAGAAAATCAGAGTGGAAAACGGAAACTTGCACGTGCCGAACGAACCGGTGATCCCTTTCATCGAAGGCGACGGAACCGGTCCGGATATTTGGGCCGCTGCGCATCGCGTGCTTGAAGCTGCGGTGGATAAAGCGTATAACGGTGAAAAGAAAATTGTTTGGAAAGAAGTGCTCGCGGGCGAAAAAGCTTACAACGCGACCGGAGAATGGCTGCCGCAGGAAACGCTCGATACGATTCGCGACTACATAATTGCGATTAAAGGACCGCTTACGACACCTGTAGGCGGGGGTATTCGTTCATTAAACGTCGCGCTGCGGCAAAAGCTTGACTTGTTTACTTGCCTGCGTCCCGTACGTCATTTTACGGGCGTTCCTTCGCCTGTGAAACATCCGGAACGTGTAAACATGGCGATTTTCCGTGAAAATACGGAAGACATTTATGCGGGCATCGAATACCAAAAAGGCACAGACGAAGTGAAAAAAGTGATCGATTTCTTGCAAAATGAAATGGGCGCGACGAATATTCGATTCCCGGAAACGTCGGGCATCGGCATTAAGCCGGTATCCGAAGAAGGAACAAAACGCCTCGTTCGTGCAGCCATTCAATATGCGATTGATGAAGGCCGCAAGAGCGTAACCCTTGTTCATAAAGGGAACATCATGAAATTCACTGAAGGGGCGTTCAAGAACTGGGGCTACGAAGTGGCTGAGCAAGATTTCGCAGACCAAACGTTCACTTGGGCGGAATATGACCGCATCGTCGAAAAAGAAGGCAAAGATGCCGCAAACCGCGCGCAATCCGAAGCTGAAGAAGCAGGAAAAATTATCGTGAAAGATTCAATCGCCGATATCTTCCTGCAACAAATTTTGACACGTCCTGAAGAGTTTGACGTCGTTGCAACGATGAACTTGAACGGTGACTACATTTCTGACGCCCTCGCTGCACAAGTAGGCGGCATTGGCATCGCTCCGGGTGCCAACATCAACTACGAAACAGGGCACGCCATCTTCGAAGCGACGCATGGAACGGCTCCGAAATATGCCGGTCTCGACAAAGTCAACCCGTCGTCGTTGTTGCTTTCCGGTGTTTTGATGCTTGAACATTTGAATTGGCGTGAAGCAGCCGATATGATCATGAAGTCGATGGATAAGACGATTGCCAGCAAGGTCGTCACATACGATTTCGCTCGGTTGATGGAAGGCGCGACGGAAGTAAAGACTTCCGAATTCGCCGACGAGTTAATTAAAAATCTTTAAAACGACGCGTAGAAAGGAGAGAGCAGGATGACATTGTCCAGAAGGAAAATCTCGGTCATTGGCGCAGGTTTCACCGGTTCCACGACGGCGTTCATGTTGGCGCAAAAAGAACTCGGAGACGTTGTGCTCGTAGACATTCCCGACAAAGAAAGCTCGACGAAGGGAAAAGCGCTCGACATGTTGGAGTCAACACCGGTCCAAGGGGTCGACGCAAAAATCATCGGCACGTCCGATTACAAAGATACGGCCGGTTCTGACGTGGTTGTCGTCACCGCGGGGATTCCTCGCAAACCCGGGATGAGTCGCGATGATCTCGTGAACACAAATGCGAATATCATGAAAAGCGTGACGAAAGAAATCGTTGCCCACTCTCCAAACTGCATCATCGTCGTTTTGTCAAACCCGGTTGATGCGATGACGTATACGGTGTACAAAGCCTCTGGGTTCCCGAAAAATCGGGTCATTGGTCAAGCGGGCGTTCTTGATACGACGCGTTTTCGTACGTTCGTTGCCGAGGAATTGAACCTTTCCGTGGAAGACATTTCCGGATTTGTTCTCGGCGGCCACGGCGACGACATGGTTCCGCTTGTCCGCTACTCTTATGCGGGCGGGATTCCGCTCGAGAAGTTGATTGCCAAAAAGCGGTTGGACGAAATTGTGGAACGTACAAGAAAAGGCGGCGGGGAAATTGTTCAACTTCTCGGAAACGGCAGCGCTTATTACGCTCCGGCAGCCGCATTAACGCAAATGGTGGAGGCTATCGTGAAAGACAAGCGCAGAGTGCTTCCGGCGATTGCCTACTTGGAAGGCGAATACGGTTACCGCGATTTATTCCTCGGTGTGCCGACAGTACTCGGCGGAAACGGTTTGGAAGAAGTCATCGAACTCGAGTTGACGGATGATGAAAAACAACAGCTTGATAAATCCGCGCAGTCGGTCAAAGATGTCATTGCTGTCGTGGAAGCATAAAGAAACGAAGAAAAGAAGAAGCTCAGGCGCATGGCGCTGAGCTTCTTTTCGTATTAAATATATTTTGGCCCGTATCGGTCTATTTTGGCCGTTTTTCTTAAGAAAATCTCCCAGTACGCCAACAATACGATCGTAAGCAGCATCACTTGCGGAGAGAACAACGGAAAATCAAGAGTACCCATGATCGGAATGATGGGCAAAGCAAACAGAAACATATCGACGGTGCTGTATTTTTTTCTCTTGATATATTTCATCATTCGGATGAACTGATACAAGCATACGATGAACAATAAGATGAATACAAAAGCACCGATAACTCCGTATTCCGATAAGTATGCCAGAAACAAATTATGTGCGTGGACGATTTGATAATCCGACAATAATGAATATCGTTGAACGAAACCGATTGGGGTGACGCCGAAAATCGGGTGATTTGACCAAATGTGAAGCGCGTTTTTCCAAATCGTCTCCCGGAACTCAAAAGAATGTTCGGTCACTTCCATACGGGGGATGAGCGGCAGCCATAGCGGGGAAAAAATGCCCGCCGTGAAAATCAACAATACTCCGATCGTTAAACGATAACGAAAAATAAACAGGAGAAACAAAAAAATCATAACCATGATCGCTTGTCGTGAAGCGGTCTCGAAGATTCCCGCCGTCAAGGTGATCGTCAAAAACACATGAATAAACGTCCGTTTTCCGTTCGACAATCTTAACGCCTTCAGCAATTCAACAAGTTGAAAAGCCAATGAGATCAGCAGGAGAAAGGCTGCGAAATTCGGGTTGTACGTACTTCCGAACAATCGGCCGAAATCAGGATCACCAAGCAGCAGGGAACCGGTCAGAAGGCCGAGAATCGGTGAATGGATAAACGGAAACTGGTGAAGCAACAAGCGAATGTTTCCGAAGATAAATATATAGACGCCGCCCCAAATGATAATCCACTTGTACGTATGGAAACTTAACGCGCACGCAGTCGTCCGAATTCTTAAATACAAGCCGAAGTAAGCGGTAATCATGATGAGCACGAGCAAAATCGTCCATTGCTGCATGATCAGAGCCGCTCCAACGGTAGAAACAAGCAATCCGACAAAAAACACGGTCGGAATCGTGATGCGAATCTTTTTTTTGTGCCGCAATTGATAAAACCATTGCTTCCAGCCGAGAGCCATTAACCAAACAATCCCGATCGGCGGTAGTACGTATACGAGAGCAATACCCGTTTCAAGCGGGTTCAAGCGTCGTCTGTTCATAAATTTCGTCCCTTGTCTCATAAAATTGGTAAATGCTGCGTTCTTTGATATGAATGATGCCATCCATATGTTAGTATGAAATACAGTTTAAAGCAAGTCCGCTCGTCCAGATGAAGGACGGACAGGCAGACAAACGCGTAAACAAAAGCGTTGGCATGTTTTTCGTTTTTCTGTCGAAAATAAGGGGTAAGATTTCATTAGACATGGAAGCTTGCAATCAAATTGCTAACCAATGACCTGCGAAACTCCCGTTAGGACGGCTGCCGGGAAAACTATTTGACTTATGCGAATTAATGGAATCATTAATTATTGTTCGTTAGGGTATTCATTTTTACGGGAATTGCTATAATAGAGTGGAATCCGTATGGATCGTTGAGGTGGAAAAATGCCGAAGATCAAAAAAGATAAAATCCTGATTTTGACTGGTCAATATGGGGAAGGCCACCGACAAGCGGCCAATGCGATTACGGAAACGATCTGGGAGAGGAACATGCCGATTGATACGATCGTGATGGATCCATCCGCGTTCAGCCATCCGATTCTTGATTCTTTGAATCGATATTTTGTCGTCAAAGGCGTACAGAAATTTCCCGCCGTTTATCATTCGATTTACCAAAAAACACGCTACGACAACTATGCTTCGACCATGTTAAAACGAATTAACCGAATCGGGGCAGGGAAAATATGGGGCATCATCAATGAAATCGATCCGTCAATGATTATCAGTACGTGTCCCATCACCGCTGGAATCGTTTCCAATCTAAAAAAAACCGATTGGCTGAACGTTCCGGCTTCTACCGTGATTACGGATTATTCCGTTCACAGTTATTGGGTCAATGAGCATACCGATGCTTATTTTGTCGGTTCGGAAAAAGTGAGGAACGGTTTGCTTCGCGCCGGCGTCGACAACAAAAAAATATTCGTCACGGGGATCCCGACCGATCCGAAATATTCCAAAGGGTACAATCGGGTACATCTGAAAGAAAAGCATGGATTGAACGGAAACATGCCGACGGTTTTAATCGGCGGCGGCGGTTGCGGCATCATTGGCGATCCCGAGCGTCTCATGGAGCAGCTTAACGCCGTACCGTATGAGCTGCAATTGATCATCGTTTGCGGCCACAACGAGCGATTATACCGACAATTGGAGCGGAGAAGAACTGATTCAAAACATCAAATCATCTTGACCGGATATGTCGATCACCTTGAGGAGTACATGGCGGTTGCCGATTTCATGTTAACGAAACCCGGCGGCTTAACCGTATCCGAAGCGATCGCCATGAACCTTCCTCTGTTGTTGTTTCAATCGCTGGGCGGCCAGGAATACGACAACGCGCAATATTTGGCTGAGACGAAAGCGGCGTTGGTGGCTTCCGATTTTAACGATTTGTATCAGAAAATTAATCGCATGATTACCGACCGCACGCTTTTGGCGGAAATGAAAATTCATCAAAAAAAACTAAGACAAAACGACGCAGCGATGAAAATCGTCGAAAACGCGGTCGGCATCTTGGACCGGCCGGATTCTTTGCGTTTTGCCTTTTAATGAAATCCGTCTCCCGATAGGAAGGCGGATTTCTTTTGCGCACGATCGCCGAAAGCTGTTGGAAACCGAAAGCTAATAAGCAACAGGCACAACCAAGCGGCTCCCGCCGTGTAACCGCCGATAACGTCGAGCGGATAATGGACGCCAAGATATACGCGGCTTAACCCGATCAAAAAGATCAACAGGCACACAGCCGTTGCTGTGCTCACCGTTCGCTCGGGTTTTTTCCGGTTGAAAAGACAAACCATGATGAAGGTGAACCCGTAAAAGGCGACCGCATGCATCGCGTGGCCGCTTGGGAAACCGTAAAATCCCGCATAAACGAGATGCTCGACATCAGGGCGGGGTCGATGAAACAGCGCTTTTAACAAAATCGTCAATGCACGTCCTCCGATGATATTCGTCGCTAGCAAAGCCCCCATCCGCTGATGGTTTGAACGGATGAGAAAGATCAAGAACAACCCGGCCAATGGAAATATGACGTATGCGGAACCGAGATAAGTAATGAAAGTAAAGAGAGGGACCCAATCGTCCCCGAGAAAATTGTACAACAAGCTCTCGTATTTCATGTTCCAGGCTTGCCACGCAGCGTCATCATAGTTTAAGGCAATGACTAGGAACGTTATTAAAAAAAACAAAAACCCCGCGCGGATCCATCGCTGAATCAATGGGAGAAACCTCCTTTCAGTGAAAACATGCAATCGGTTACGTATATTGATGAGTGTACGAGTGTTATTGTTATTGTACAATAGAAAATTGAAAGAATGATTGAACGTTTTGCATAAAGTGCACTTGCCTGGGAGGAAACACGAATGAAGACGATCAGGCCGTTCTTCCGAACGATTTGGATTTATATGAATTTGTACAAGTTGCTTCTCCTTCGCATCCTCGTTCCGATTGCCGTCGTTTTATTACTCTTGCGCGAAGGGCACAGCCATTTTGCAAGCATTGACATCGCCGAAGTGTACCGGGAATTGAAGCAATTGCGATTATCCGGCGTTATGGAATTGCTTTTTTTCGCTCTGTTTTCCGTAACCGTAATGAGCGGCTATGATCTCATCATTCGATCCCATTACCGTCTTGAAATTCCGACCGGCAAATTACTGAAATATTCTTGGATTGCCAACACGTTCAACAACTTTGTATCATTTGCGGGAATCGCCGGCGCTGGCGTTCGTACGTTGCTTTACAAAAAACAACACGTGCCTGCGAAAAAGATGATCATCGCGAACTTATTGCTCGCACCGTCCGTCGTCACCGGACTTTCGATGCTGGCCTGGCTGGACTTGCTCAATGTCTTTCCTGTCCATCGGTTGATCAACAACGCCTGGATGCTTATGGCGCTCGTCGGAATGGCTTTGTATTTACCGTTTTATTTGCTCGTTCAACGCACATCGTTTTTTTCAAAATGGCTTAACAATAACCATTCGCGAACTTCTTGGCGAACCCTTGGCGGGTTTCTGGCGGTGTCGTTCGTCGAGTGGCTGCTCGCAGGCACTGTTTTTTGGGTGACTTCGGTTGAACTCGGAACGTCGATTCCGCTGTTGACGGCCATCGGTGTCTTTTCCGTGGCTGCCGTCGCCGGCATTATCAGCCTTGCTCCCGGCGGCATCGGTTCTTTTGATTTAACGTTGCTTCTCGGTCTGCATCTCTCCGGTGTTGATCCGGCTCTTTCTGCAGCGGTCTTAGTTTTGTTTCGCTTGTTTTATTTCGTCGTTCCGTGGATGATCGGCATCGGTTTGTCGGCTCAGGAAATGGCGCCGTCTCGAGAAAAATTTGGAGCAGTCACGGCGACGATCTGGGAAAGCTCGCTCAATCGCTGGCAGCGATTTTGGAGTTGGCCGGGACAGTATCGTCTTTTAAGCGATATCGGCGTGCTTATGCTTGCTTTGTTGGTATTTGGAAGCGGGTTCGTGCTTTTGTTGTCCGCAGCCACTCCGGGTCTGCTGTACCGCTTGAAATTTACGGAACAGCTCGTGACGCTGCCGGTAATGGCGTTGTCTTACCAAATGTCCGTGATCATCGGCATGATTTTGATCGTGCTTGCGAGAGGGATAAAGTTTCGCGTAAAGAGGGCTTACCGGGCTACGGTTGTTTTGCTCATTGCCGGAGCCGTATTCACGTTCGTGAAAGCGTTTGATTTTGAAGAAGCCCTATTTCTAATGATTGTGTTGCTGCTGCTATGGATTTCACGTGAGCGTTTTTATCGGGAAGCAGCGCCGGTCTCGTGGAAATCGTCGCTGACGATGATTAGTTTCACACTCCTTTCGACGGTTTTTTATTTATGGATTGGCTTAAACAGCCAGCCGGACACCGAGAAGTCCCTTCCGCCTAACGTGATCGCGAGGTATTTCGTGCAGCCGAACGAATATTTCGTTTCGGGAGCCGTCGCCGCTTTAGCGGTGTTCGCTTTCATCGGAACATGGGTGATGTTTCGTCCGAAACGGGAGGTACAAAAACCGTTTTCAACCAAAGATGCCGAAGAGGTTCAACGGTTTTTTCGAACGCATAAAGGGAATGCGCTCTCGCATCTTCTATACTTGCGCGACAAATCTTTGTTTTGGGCACAGGATGGAAACGTGCTAATCCCGTACGGATCGATTCGCGACAAACTTGTCGTGCTCGGCGACCCGCTCGGACCGAGGCCTTTGTTGAGAGCGGCGATCGAAGAATTTTACCGCTTTGCCGACCGTTATGCGATGATTCCGGTGTTCTACCAAGTGACACCGGAGCATTTGCCGATTTACCATGATACCGGTTTTCGCTTTTTCAAATTGGGCGAAGAAGCTTTCGTCGATTTGCGAACCTTTACGATAAAAGGGAGAAAAAATGCCGATTTACGGAACGCGCGCAATCGATTTGAACGGGAAGGTTATCTGTTCGAAGTCGTTGAACCTCCGTTTTCAGAAACGTTCTTTGCCGAATTAAAGCGCGTTTCCGATGCCTGGCTCGGCGGTCGCCAAGAAAAGGGTTTTTCGCTTGGGGCGTTTGATCGATTTTACGTCGAACAAGGTCCGATCACGCTTATTCGCGATGCCTTGGATCGAATTGTTGCGTTTACGACGATCATGCCCCATCACGGGGACCCAAACGTACTTTCCGTCGATCTAATGCGTCATTTGCCGGATGCCCCGAACGGAACGATGGACGTCTTGTTCATTAAGCTTTTCGAATGGGCGCGCGAACGAGGTTGCGAAACATTTAATCTTGGAATGGCGCCTTTGGCGAATGTAGGAGGCGCATCCAATGCGATGCGCGGAGAGAAAATGGCGCGATTCGTGTTTCAGTACGGCAGTCATTGGTACGGATTTGAAGGGTTGAGACGATTCAAGGAGAAATTCAATCCGCATTGGGAACCGAGATTTATGGCGTATCCGCCGTCGGTTTCCTTGCCGATCGTTCTCGTTGATTTGGTTCGATTGATTTCTAGAAGGTAGGCGTACCGAAGGCTATTGATGATCATTGCGAACATATGAGACCGATGCACCTGTTGCATGCCTTGTAAGGATTTTTGCAACCAGCCGGCATTTAGGGGTATACTTGCGTACGAATGGACTGTTTCAACGGTTCCGAATGGATAAATGTTTTTAAGAAAAAAGCATTGTGGGAGGAGACTATGAAGATTGTTGTTGCGGGCGGTGACGGATTTTGCGGGTGGCCCACCGCGTTGTATTTGTCAAAGCAAGGTCATGATGTTGCGATTGTCGACAGCGGCGTCCGGAGAAAGTGGGATGAAGAATTACGGTCGAATTCATTGACACCAATCGCATCGTTGCAAGACCGGATCGACCGTTGGAAGGCATTGACGGGGAAGACGATTCATGTATTTGAAGGCGATCTGAATCATTACGATTTTTTGCGTGAAGTGTTGAACCAGACGAAACCTGACGCATTCGTACATTTTGCCGAACAACGATCGGCTCCGTATTCCATGATCGATCGAGAACATGCGGTATTTACGCAAACGAACAATGTCGTCGGCACGCTCAACGTCATCTACGGAATCAAAGAAATCGTACCGGATTGCCATTTGATTAAATTGGGTACAATGGGAGAGTACGGTACGCCGAACATCGATATCGAAGAAGGATACATAAAGATTGAACATAACGGCAGAGAAGATGTTCTGCCTTATCCAATGCAGCCGGGTTCGATGTACCATTTGTCGAAAGTGCATGACAGCCACAACCTTCGGTTTGCATGCAAAGTATGGGGAATGCGGGTAACCGACTTGAATCAAGGCATTGTCTACGGATTGCACACGGATGAAACGTTGCTTGATCCGGTACTCTTGAATCGCTTGGATTACGACGCGGTATTCGGTACGGCGTTAAATCGATTTTTGATTCAGGCGGCGATCGGCCATGATTTGACGGTATACGGGAGCGGCGGACAAACACGTGGGTTCTTGAATATTATGGATACCGTTCGCTGCATCGAAATCGCAGCGGAAAACCCTGCCGACCAAGGCGAATTTCGCGTTTTCAACCAGTTTACGGAAGAATTCTCGGTCCTCGAGCTGGCAGAAAAAGTCCGTACCGTTGCGAGGTTAGAAGGGATCAACGTTGAAATCGCGCACGTCGAAAATCCGAGAATAGAGAAAGAAGACCATTATTATCATGCTGTCCATACGAAATTGATTGATCTCGGACTTGAGCCGCATTTGTTGACTGACGACGTGTTGCATGGGATTTTGAAGACGGCCTTGCAATACAAAAGCCGGGTTATTAAGGAGAACGTGCTGCCGAAAATCAGTTGGTAGAGAGAAGGGATCGGAAGTGAAAATCGCCATCGTCACGGAAACCTTTTTGCCGTCGACAGACGGGGTGGTTACGCGATTGTGCGCGTCAATCGACTGGTTGCTGGACGAAGGTCATAACGTCCTTGTTATCGCGCCGGATCTCGGTGTTACACATTATAAAGAAGCGAAAGTTGCCGGGATTCCGGCCCGCCCCTTTTTGCATTACCGAACAAAAAAATATGCGTTTCCCAGCACGAAAGTCGGGAGGCTTTTATACGATTTCAATCCAGATGTCGTACATGCCGTCAACCCGGCGTTGATTGGTGCGGCTGGCGTTTTTTACGCAAGACGGCAACAGCGGCCTTTGGTCGCTTCTTTCCATATTCACACTCCGAAATATGCGGATTACTACGGATTATCTTTCATGAAACCGTTTTTGTGGTCATATTTTCGCTTGATCTACAATCGTTCCGACTTGTGCCTATGCACATCGAAATCGGTCATGGAAGAATTAATTGGAAAACGGTTTCGAAACGTAAGGCTGTGGAAGCATGGCGTTGATACGAACGAATTTTCCCCTGACCTGTATGACGAGGCGATGAGAAATCGGTTAACGGGAGGAAATCCGAATAAAAAACTGTTCTTGTATGTCGGTCGTTTGACCGCGGAAAAGGAAGTCGAACGGTTACGAAAAATGCTGGACGACCATCCCGACGTCTGTTTGGCGCTTGTCGGTGATGGTCCGCTGCGGAAAGAACTCGAGCGTTTATTTGCCGGTAGCGAAACTGTGTTCACCGGCTTTTTGCACGGCGAGGATTTGGCGAAAGCTTACGCCTCTTCCGATGCGTTTGTGTTTCCTTCGACAACGGAAACGTTAGGATTAGTCGTTCTCGAAGCGATGGCTTCCGGGCTGCCTGTAATCGTTTCAAACAACGGACCGACAGGCGAACTTGTCCGCGACGGAGAAACGGGGGTCTTCTTTGATCCTCTGGAAACTGATGGCATTTCAAAAGCGGTGGATCGCTTGAAAGACGAACCGATGTTGAGACGGCTTGCTGTTGGAGCACGAGACTTCGGAAAGGCGCACGATTGGGCTGTTCCCTCGGAACAATTGTTCCAGTTTTACCGAAAAGTCATTCGAGCGGCGAATCGAGTCGGGACGCACCGTTCGGCCCCCGAAAGGGAAAAAAGTTGAAACGGATCGGCAGTCTTCGGTTGATCAAACCGGTAAACGTAAGAAAGCTGGTCATCCAATATGCTCAATTTAAAACGATCGGGATCGTCAACGGTTTCATCGACATCGGGAGTTTAAACGCATTTCTATTGCTGTGGCCGACGAAAGATGACCGCTTGTTGCTGTTGTACAGCTCGATTGCTTATGTGTTGGCGGTCGCAAACAGTTATATTTGGAACTCGCGGATCACTTTTCGCGAGTCGGAGAAGACCGGCCGTCGGGAACGCGGGTTGTTCATCGTTCAGGCAGCCATTAGCTTTTTGATTCACAACGCAATCTTCTGGCTTGCGCTCAACGGGCTCGCTCACGTGTTTGCGTCGCAG
The DNA here is from genome assembly GCA_035700025.1 of Bacillales bacterium. Classification (NCBI taxonomy): domain Bacteria; kingdom Bacillati; phylum Bacillota; class Bacilli; order Caryophanales; species Caryophanales bacterium. Next base: position 61,911 of record DASSOY010000029.1, read on the forward strand.
TGGCTCATCGACAACGGGGCAAAATATTTGGCAATGTTTTCTTCTTCGACGGCGAGCTTTTTTTTTATGAAGGGATTCGTTTTTCGAAGAAATCGGACATGATCCACAACAAGGCGGGGTATCCCCGCTTTTTTTTTGTGCATTTTCGTGATGAAACGTACATGTACAAAAGAATCGAAACTAAAGTAAGCCAGTTGCGTGCAGTCGCCGGATTTTGATTGTCGACAAAAAAAGTGCAATCTTTACAAAAGCTTAACAATCCCTTTATACCGAATTAATGAACGCCTTTTATTCTAGTAATTGAGCTGGGAGAAACGGCTCGGGAAAAAGGATGACAAAGGGTACCGTACCGTTTGTTGTGCGAAATCGGAGAAACGACTTAGGGGGATGAACATGAAGAAACTCATGGTACTTATGGTGTTTGCTGCAATCATGATTTTTACGGCTGCATGCGGAAACTCTAACGGAGCATCTGATTCAGAAGGAGCTGCTAACGGTTCGGGAGACGGCAGCCAAGCGTCCGAAAGCAACAATGTAGGCGGCGAGTTAAAGGGTAGAATCGTCGTCGGGGGATCCAGCGCCCTTCAACCTTTAGCCGCAGCGGCTGCAAAAGGTTTCATGGATAAACATCCTGGCGTGGAAATCCAAGTTCAGGGCGGCGGAAGCGGCACCGGCTTGAGTCAGGTCGCGAAAGGCAACTTTGACATTGGCGACTCCGATTATTTTGCGGAAGCGAAAGAAGGGATCGATGCAGGTGCGCTTGTCGATCATAAAGTAGCGGTCGTCGGCATGACGGCAGCGGTCAATCCAGAAGCCGGCGTGAAAAATCTTTCGCAAGAAGATTTAATTAAAGTCTTCACTGGAAAAGTGACGAACTGGAAAGAAGTCGGCGGAAACGACGTGAAAATCACGCTTGTGAACCGTCCCGACGGGTCAGGCACTCGGGCGACGTTCGTGAAATTCGCCTTGAAAGGCGCGACTCCCGCTGAAGGGATCATCCAGGATTCTTCCAATACCGTTAAGAAAATCATCCAGCAAACACCGGGTGCGATTGGTTACGAAGCCTTTTCTTACTTCGACGGAAGCGGGAAAATGGTGAAGCTGAGCATCGACGGTGTGGAAGCAACGGATGAAAATGTGAAGAACGGCAAATTTCCTATCTGGGCGTATGAACATATGTACACGAAAGGAGAGCCGGATCCGATCGAAAAAGCTTTCATCGAGTATATGCTGAGCGACGAGATTCAAAAAGGGCTCGTGCCGCAGCAAGGCTATATTTCCGCGACGCAAATGCAAGTCGAGCGCAATGCGGCAGGCGAAGTTACGAAAAAGTAATCGTCGATCGCAAGAAATCGCTGATTCGATAAACCAAACAGGCGGAAGGGGTAAATTCCGGATTCGGATTTACCCCGTTTGTGCTGTCGTTACGAGAAAGGAGTCGGCAGATGGCTATAAAGGAGACAAATGCGGGTCGAACGAGTTCGGCCAGTCAACGCATGGTAAAAAACGAAACGACGAAAGAAAGGTGGTTTGGCAAAAAAAGCGAATGGCGCGGAAAGCTCGTCATTTATTCGAGCGCGATATTTATTCTCGCCGCGACAGTGGCGATCACGTTGTTCCTTACGCTGAAAGGGTTGCAGTCGTTCTTGGTCAGCAAATTGGACGTCGTCTATTTCTTGACACACGTCAATTGGCACCCGGAACAAGATCATTACGGGGCGCTGGCCTTCATTTTCGGTTCTTTTGCTGTAACGATTTTATCAGCGGCCGTGGCTGCGCCGCTCGGTATCGGCAGCGCCATTTTTATGACGGAGATCGCCAAGAAATGGGGGCAAAAACTGCTGCAACCGGTGATCGAAATTCTTGTCGGAATCCCGTCGGTCGTTTACGGATTCATCGGATTGACCGTAATCGTTCCGTTCATCGGGAAGTATATCGGTGGACTTGGATACGGCATTTTGGCAGGGGCAGTCGTCGTTGGCGTCATGATCTTGCCGACCGTTACAAGCATTGCCGCGGACGCCGTTAAATCGATTCCCGATGATATCAAAAATGCTTCGTATGCCCTTGGCGCGACGCGTTGGCAAACGATTTACAAGGTGATCATTCCCGCAGCCCTGCCTTCCCTTTTAACGGCTGTCGTTCTCGGAATGGCGAGAGCTTTCGGCGAAGCGTTGGCGGTGCAAATGGTTATCGGGAACGCCCGGGGATTTCCTGATTCGCTCGTTGATCCTGCGGCGACTTTAACGACGATCATTACGTTGAGCATGGGCCATACGACATATGGAAGTACGTTGAATAACGCGCTTTGGTCGCTTGGTCTTATCTTGCTTGTTATGTCGTATGTGTTTATTCTTTTGATTCGTTTCTTGTCCAAGCGGAAAAATTCATGATGGGTGTATGAGAAAACGACGGGATCAAAACACACAGACGAACGGCACATTCGATCAAGAACCATATGTCACGTTTGTGAATAGCAAGGGGGAAACAATGATGAACGTAAGATTGGCTGACCGGCTGGCAACTGTTGTTATTGTTTTATGTGCGGCAGCGATGGCGGGAACGCTCGCGGCGTTGCTCGGCTATATTTTGTATCAAGGGTTGAGTTACGTCGACCTGCAATTTTTAACGTCGGATTCGAGTTCATTCCAAGCCGGCGGAGGCATTAAAAACCAGCTTTGGAATTCTTTTTACGTCCTTATCATAACGATGATTTTTTCCGTGCCTCTCGGCATGGCCGGGGGCATTTATCTTGCCGAATATGCGAAACCGAATAAAACAACGGCATTTATTCGTTCGTGTGTGGAAGTGCTCGCTTCTCTTCCTTCGATTGTCGTCGGGATGTTCGGCTTGCTCGTTTTCGTCAATTATTTCAATTGGGGATATTCGATTTTGGCCGGCGCGCTTGCGCTGACAGTGTTCAATTTGCCTGTCATCGTCAGGGTGAGCGAGGATGCTTTGCGTTCGGTCGATGTCGAGCAAAAAGAAGCGAGTCTGGCACTCGGCGTGACGAAATGGCATACGGTTAAGACCGTATTGCTCCCAGCGGCATTTCCGGGCATTTTGACCGGGATCATTTTGGCAGCCGGACGCGTATTCGGCGAGTCGGCAGCCTTGCTGTTCACCGCCGGCCTTTCGAGTCCTGATTTGGATTTCACGAATTGGAATCCGTTTTCCCCCGACTCTCCGCTGAACATCTTTCGCTCGGCGGAAACATTGTCCGTGCACATTTGGTCGGTCAACACGGTAGGTATCATTCCGGACGTACGCGAAGTGGCAAGCGGATCGGCGGCAGTGCTCGTCATCGTCGTTCTGTTGTTCAATTTGTTTGCCCGCGGAGTCGGAAGTTTGATCCAACGCAGATTTTACGGAAAGCGATAATGAAGGAAGGTGAGACAGGTGTCCGAATGCGCAAATCATCAATGCGAGCCTTCTTTTGAAGGCAGCCTCCAAGAAAAACTGAGTCTCAACATTCAACAGCTGAATGTTTACTACGGTAATAATCACGCAGTGAAAAACGTATCGATGCCGATCAAAAAAAACGCGATAACGGCGTTGATCGGGCCGTCCGGCTGCGGGAAATCGACGTTTTTGCGAACGATCAATCGGATGAACGATACGATTCCGTCCGCGCGGTGCACCGGGGAAATTTTATATGATGACGTCAATCTTCTTAACGCAACGATCGACGTTGCTGCCCTTCGCAAAGAAATCGGCATGGTTTTTCAAAAACCGAACCCGTTCCCGAAATCGATTTACAATAACTTGACGCATGCATTAAAGTTTTACGGCATCAAGAATAAAAAAACATTGGCTGCGAAAGTCGAGAGAAGTTTACGAGATGCGGCGCTCTGGGACGAGGTGAAAGACCGCTTGGATGATTCGGCATTATCGTTGTCCGGGGGGCAGCAGCAACGGCTTTGCATCGCGAGGTCGCTGACACTCGAACCGAATGTCCTGCTGTTGGACGAACCGGCGTCGGCGCTTGATCCAATTTCGAACGCGAAAATCGAAGACCTTTTATTAAAACTGAAAAATGATTATACGATCATCATCGTCACCCACAACATGCAGCAAGCTTCGCGAATTGCTGACGAAACGGCGTTCTTCTATCAAGGAGAACTTATTGAGTATGACGACACGTCGAAAATTTTCACGAATCCTTCTCACGAGAGGACCGAAGCATACATTTCCGGCCAATTCGGCTAAAACGGAGGGAATTGGATTGACAACCGCAGAACAAACGAAGACCGCCATTTACGACATTCAAAACCTGAATCTATGGTACGGAAAAAACCATGCGTTGCAAAATATCCATATGCGGATCAACGAAAACGGTGTCACTGCCGTCATCGGACCGTCTGGCTGCGGAAAGTCGACGTTTTTGAAGACACTTAATCGCATGGTTGAAATGACACCGTCCGTTCGCATCGAAGGGGACGTCCGCTACCGCGAAAAGAGCATTTTCGGCAAAGATTTGCCGCTCGAGGATTTGCGGCACCGGGTCGGGATGGTGTTCCAGAAACCGAATCCGTTCCCGAAGTCGATCTACGATAATATTGCGTACGGCCCGAGATTGCGTGGATTAAAAAGCAAGAAACAACTAAATGAAATCGTTGAAAGAAGCTTGAGAAGGGCAGCGATTTGGGATGAGGTAAAAGACCGCCTCGGGGCAAGCGCAATCGGGTTATCGGGCGGTCAGCAACAACGCGTTTGCATTGCCAGAAGTTTGGCGATCCATCCGGACGTCTTGCTCATGGATGAACCGACGTCTGCGCTTGATCCGATTTCGACGTTGAAAGTCGAAGAACTTATCGCCGAATTGCGAAATCACTATACGATTATTATTGTAACCCATAACATGCAGCAGGCGGCGAGAGTATCGGACGAAACGGCCTTTTTCCTGAACGGGGAAGTCGTAGAAAAAGCGGAGACGAACCGAATGTTCTCGAATCCTTCAGATCCGCGGACCGACGATTACATTTCCGGCCGGTTCGGATAAGCAAACAAAAGCATGGGAGGAATGTATTGATGGCAGCACGCGAAAATTTCCAAGCGGAACTCGTACAATTGAAAAAATCATTGCTCGCTTTCGGTCATGCAAGCGAATCGGCGGCGAAAAAAGCCATGCAGGCTTTGATCAAGCAAGATATTGAAAGTTCGCTCGAAGTGATTGAAAACGATACGAAAATCAATGCACAAGAGGAAGACATTAACGACCGCGCCATTTGGATGATTGCTAAGCAACAGCCGGTCGCTTCCGATTTAAGAAGAATTATCGTCGCCATTAAAATCTCTACCGATCTCGAAAGAGTAGGAGATTTGGCGGTGAACATCGCGAAGTCGACCATTCGCATCGGTGAAAAGCCGTTCATCAAACCGTTAAAAGACATCCCGGAAATGGGGGAAATCGCGTTCGGAATGCTGGCCGACGGCTTGAAAGCTTATGTTGAAGAAAACGCCGAATTGGCGAGAAAATTGGCGGAAACGGACGACCAAGTGGACATGATGTACGGGAGGCTCATAAAAGAACTGCTCGAGCTTGCTTCACAGCAACCGGATATGATGCCGCAAATCACGCAACTGTCCTTCATTTGTCGGTACATCGAACGGATCGCGGATCACTCGACGAACATTGCGGAAAACGTCATATATCTCGTTAAAGGTAAACATTACGAGCTTAATGATTGAGCGTTTGTGAAGTCATTCAACAGAGGAGGCGCGACATGGGGCAGACGATTTTGGTAGTGGAAGACGAAGCGTCGATCATTACCTTGCTCGAATACAATCTTTCGAAAGCGGGATTTGACGTGGCATCGGCTACCGACGGAGAAAAAGGAATGGAACTTGCCGAGAAACAGCAACCGGACCTCGTGCTCCTGGATTTGATGTTGCCGAAAATGGACGGATTGGAAGTATGCAAGCAATTGCGGCGGCAAAACAAACGGTTGCCGATCATCATGTTGACCGCGAAAGACGATGAATTTGACAAGGTGCTCGGTCTTGAACTCGGGGCCGACGACTACATCACGAAACCTTTCAGCCCGAGGGAAGTCGTGGCGCGCGTAAAAGCCGTTTTGCGCAGATCCCATGTGTTTTCCGACCGCAGCGAACGCGACGAGGAAGAAGAAACGGTCATGAAGATCGGAGATATGGAGATTTATCCGCTTCGTTATGAAGTATTCATGAACGGGGAAATCGTTGATTTAACACCGAAACAGTTCGAGCTGCTTGTTTATCTCGCGGAAAACAAAGGGAGGGTTCTATCGAGGGAACAGCTGCTCAACGCGATTTGGGCGTTCGATTATACCGGGGATACTCGAATTGTGGACGTTCATGTCAGCCATTTGCGCGAGAAATTCGAAACGGACAAAAAGAATCCGGGGTACATCAAGACCGTGCGCGGTTTCGGTTATAAGCTGGAAGCGCCGCAATAGCCGTCCAACTTTTCGCCCGACAGAAAAAGTAGTAAGATAAAAGACGACAAAGGTGACTAGAACGGAGCGTGACGAGTTGGGCGAAAAGATAATGGTCGTCGACGACGAAGTTTCGATTCTTACGTTGTTGGAATATCACTTGCTTCAATCCGGATTTGAGGTTGTATTGTGCACGGACGGTGAGCAAGCAGTGAAACTTGCGAAAGCGGAGACGCCGGGCTTGATCCTGCTTGATTTGATGCTGCCGCGCATGGACGGGCTTGAGGTATGCCGGCAATTGCGGGATGCCCAGTTAACGATGCCGGTCATCATGATCACGGCAAAAGACGAAGAATTCGATAAAATTCTCGGCCTTGAACTCGGGGCCGACGATTACATTACAAAGCCGTTCAGTCCGCGCGAAGTCGTCGCCAGAGTGAAAGCCGTGCTCAGACGCTCGAATAACACGGGAGAAGACCATTCCGCCGACAGCCATAAGACGTTGGAGTTAGCCGATCTTAAAGTTTTTCCTGAAAAATATGAAGCCTATTTCAAAAACGATGTAATGGAATTGACGCCGAAGGAATTCGAATTGCTCCTTTATTTAATGAGAAACAAAGGGAAAGTCATGTCGCGGGAGCAGCTGTTGAACGCGGTGTGGAATTACGAGTTTATGGGAGATACGAGAATCGTTGATGTTCACGTCAGCCATTTGCGTGAAAAAATCGAAGAAAACACACGTCGGCCGAAATACATCAAAACGATTCGCGGACTCGGCTATAAACTCGAACAACCTCACGCAGGAGGCGGGACCGAGTGAATCGTTATGCGTTTCAATTGAATGTCTTACTTCTTACGATATTATTCTTTCTTTTTACTGCAGCGGCTGTCATCATTGCAACAGGATCTACCGGTTGGATGACGACGGCGATCGTTTTCGCTGCAGTTTTGTTCTTTTTTGCGATTGGCTCTTACGCTGTCATGAGCCATTTCTTGTCGCCGCTGCGAGAAACAGAACAGATGATCCATGAATTGCGAAAAGAAAATTTCAACATGCATGCGCACGTGTACGGGAACGAGACCATTGCGCGGCTAAACGGTCAGTTGAATGACCTGGCCGCTCATTTACAAAACATGAAACGGTCGTTCGAAACGCAGCAAGACCAGTTGCAAACGCTCATCGAAAACATCGGGAGTTCGTTTTTGTTCATTGATGTGGACGGATACGTGCGAATGGCGAACCAAACGTTTCAATCGGTCTTTCAATTAACGAAAGACGATTGGTTCGGCAAACATTTCGAACGACTCTTTTCTGACGAGTCCACTGTTCAGCTGATCGCGCAAGCAGTCGTGGAAGAAACAGCCATTCGCGACACGATCGTGCTTCCAATCGGCATCGTACGGCATCATTTCCATATTTACTGCGCACCGATCCAACGCGGCTATCGCCGCTCCGAAGGAACGGTCGTCGTGTTCCACGACATCACAGAACTGAAAAAGCTCGAGCAAATGAGGAAAGATTTCGTCGCCAATGTTTCCCATGAACTGAAAACACCAGTGACTTCGTTGCGGGGCTTTGCGGAGACGCTGCTTGAAGAAGAAGCGGCTGAGAATCCAGAAATACGCAAGAAGTTTTTAACGATCATCTGGAAAGAGAGTGAGCGACTGCAAGCGCTCATCCACGATTTATTGGAACTGTCGAAAATCGAAGACGAGAAATTCCGGCTCGATTGGCAATGGGTAGATGTAAACGAAATCATTGAAGACATCTTCCTCGTGCTTGAAGAGAAAGCGAAAAAGAAACAAATCGGCCTTCGTTTCGACTCCCCCGGAGAAGTACACTTGGACGGCGATCCGTACCGTTTGCAGCAAATTTTTATAAACATTATCGAAAACGCGATCAATTATTCTCCGGAAGAAAGTGTAGTTTCTGTCTCCCTGGATCAATCGAACGGCGAGGTGAAAGTAACCGTGAGAGATAACGGCATCGGCATCGATCCGGAACAAGTCCCGCGAATCTTCGAAAGGTTTTACCGGGTCGACCGCGCGCGCAGCCGCATGTCCGGGGGCACGGGACTCGGTCTGGCGATTGTGAAGCATTTGACGGAAGCGCACGGCGGACGGATCGAAGTGAACAGCGTCCCGGGTGAAGGAACGTCATTTTCGGTCATCCTGAACGAACGTTTGTTTTTATGATAAAATGGGAGGGGAAGCCACAGACGCGTTTGAAGGGGGAAAACCGATTGGAAAAACTCATTTTGGTCGACGGCAACAGCATTGCATTCCGCGCTTTTTTTGCCTTGCCGTTGTTGACAAATGATAAAGGCATTTACACGAATGCCGTTTACGGTTTCACACAAATGTTGTTGAAAATATTGGAAGATGAAAAGCCGGAGCATTTGCTTGTCGCTTTCGATGCCGGCAAGACGACGTTTCGGCATAAAACATTCAAAGAATACAAGGGCGGACGCATGAAGACGCCTCCGGAGCTGTCCGAGCAGCTGCCGTACATCCATGAATTACTCGATGCGATGAACATCGCTCGTTATGAGAAGGATCAATATGAAGCGGACGACATCATCGGTACGCTCGCGAAGCAAGGACAAGAAAACGGATGGTACGTAAAGATTTACACCGGAGACAAGGATTTGCTGCAACTTGTCGACGAGCACGTTCACGTATCTTTGACGAAAAAGGGCATTACCGACGTGGAAACGTATGATCTTGATCGCGTGAAAGAGCGATACGGGTTCAGCCCGGAAAAGATCACCGACATGAAAGGCTTGATGGGCGACAATTCCGACAACATCCCGGGGGTTCCCGGCGTAGGCGAGAAAACGGCGTTAAAATTGCTTGGGCAATTCGGTTCCCTTGAAAAGCTGCTCGAAGCCATCGGCGAAGTTTCCGGAAAAAAACTGAAAGAAAAGCTCGAAGAGCACCGGGAACAGGCGAAGATGAGCAAGAAACTCGCGGTCATTGAGAAGGAAGCGCCGATCGACGTTTCACTGGACGATCTTGCCTATCGCGACGGCATTTCCGATAAAGCCGCCCGCCTGTTCAAGGAGCTTGGATTCAAGTCGTTGCTCGACAGGCTCGGCGTGCAAGCGCCGGGGCAAGAGAATGAAGAAATGAACGACATCGAGTTCGAGCAGGTCGAAGCGATTCGAGAAGAACATCTGCTTTCTCCGGCGGCACTGATCGTCGAGGTGATGAATGAAAACTATCACACCGAAGACATTCTCGGCTTTGCAATCGCGAACGAGAACGGGCGTTATTTTTTTGACAAAGAAACCGCACTCGGTTCGGAAACGTTCAAGCGTTGGGTAGAGAACGACCATTGCGAAAAGATCGTATTCAGCGCGAAACAGGCCGTCGTCTCATTGCGGCAAGAAGGGCTGGAATTGGCGGGATGCACTTTCGATGTGCAAATCGCCTCTTATTTGTTGAATCCTTCGGAATCGAATGCGGATTTGCCGGAAATCGCGCATCGTGCCGGTTTGAAGAACGTTGCTTCCGATGAGTCGGTCTATGGGAAAGGTGCGAAACAGCATGTGCCCGACTCGGAGTCATTGGCGGAACATCTCGTCAGGAAAGCAGGTGTATTGCTTCGCCTGAAAGAACAATTTACGAAAGAATTGAAAGAAAACGATCAGTACGAGCTGTTTGCCGAACTGGAGATGCCGCTTTCGGTCGTTCTCGGTGAAATGGAGTCGATCGGCGTCAAAGTAGATGTCGTAAGGCTTGAACAGATGGGGGAAGAGCTGAAATCGCGCTTGGCCGATGTTGAGAAGGAAATTCATGAATTGGCCGGAGAACCGTTCAACATTAACTCTCCGAAACAGCTTGGAGAAGTATTGTTCGAAAAGCTTGGCTTGCCGGTCGTCAAAAAAACGAAGACGGGATATTCAACGTCTGCTGACGTGCTTGATAAGCTGCATGACAAACACGAAATCATTCCGAAAATTTTATTGTACCGGCAACTTGGCAAACTCGAGTCGACGTACATCGAAGGATTGCTGAAGGTCGTCCACAAAGATGAATCGAAGATTCATACGCGCTTCAATCAAGTGTTGGCGCAAACCGGGCGCCTCAGTTCCGTTGACCCGAACTTGCAAAACATCCCGATCCGCCTTGAGGAAGGGCGGAAAATCCGCCAAGCGTTCATTCCTTCGGAACCGGACTGGCTCATGTTTGCTGCCGACTACTCGCAAATCGAGCTTCGCGTGCTGGCCCATATGGCCGAAGACGAAAATTTAATGGACGCGTTCCGAAAAGAGATGGACGTGCATACGAAAACGGCAATGGACGTTTTCGGGGTTTCGGAAGATGAAGTGACGTCAAACATGAGGCGCCAGGCAAAGGCGGTCAACTTTGGAATCGTCTACGGAATCAGCGATTACGGATTGTCGCAAAATCTCGGCATTACGCGCAAAGAAGCGGCGGAGTTTATCGAACGGTATTTCGCCAGTTATCCAAAAGTGAAACAGTATATGGATGATATCGTGATAATGGCGAAACGTGACGGCTATGTGACGACGATGCTGAACCGGCGCCGCTATTTGCCTGAAATTGCGAGCCGGAATTTCAACCGTCGCAGCTTTGCGGAACGGACGGCGATGAATACGCCGATCCAAGGAAGTGCAGCGGACATTATTAAGAAAGCGATGGTCGACATGCACGGACGGCTGCGTGAAGAGAAGCTTGAGACGCGAATGCTTTTGCAGGTGCATGACGAATTGATTTTCGAAGCGCCGAAAGAAGAGATTGCGAAATTAAAACAAGTCGTGCCCGACGTGATGGAACATGCAGTCGAGCTGAAAGTTCCATTGAAGGTCGATTACGCTTTCGGACCAACGTGGTATGACGCGAAATAAACGAATTGCCTGCGAAATCGAACGGTTGCCGCGGGTTCGTGTTGTGAGGGGTGTACCGGGATGCCCGAGTTGCCAGAAGTGGAAACGGTCAGAAAAACACTAGCCGGGCTCATTGTCGGCAAAACGGTGGAAGACGTTCAAGTACTTTGGCCGAAAATCGTGAAAAAGCCGGATGATGTTGAAGTTTTTCGGCTCGAATTGATCGGCCGGACGGTACAGGCGACCGCCAGGCGCGGGAAGTTTTTGAAGCTGATTTTCGATGATCTTGTTCTCGTTTCCCATTTGCGAATGGAAGGACGTTACTTGTTGTGTGAGCAAGCTGACCCGGTGGACAAACATACGCACGTCATTTTCAAGTTTACCGACGGCAGCGAACTTCGCTATCGTGACGTGCGCAAATTCGGGACGATGCATTTGTTTCCGAAAGGTACGGAAGAATTCTCGCTGCCGCTCAATCAGCTTGGTCCCGAACCGCTCGGACGTGCGTTCACATCGCGGTATTTGCAAGATCGCTTATCGAGAACGAAACGAAACATAAAGGCGGTTATTCTGGATCAAACAGTAGTCGTCGGTGTCGGCAACATATACGCCGACGAATCGCTGTTTCGCGCTAAAGTCCACCCTGAGCGCCGCGCCGATTCGCTTAGTGCGGCGGAAGTCAAGCGGCTCCATCGTGCAATTCGGGAGATCTTGCGTGAAGCCGTTTCGCAAGGAGGAAGCACGATTCGTTCGTATGTGAACAGCCAAGGTGATATGGGCATGTTTCAGCAGTCTTTATTCGTCTACGCAAGACGCGGTGAACCTTGTTTGCAATGCGGAACGTTGATTGAAAAACAGGTGGTTGCCGGCCGCGGCACGCATTATTGTCGGAGATGCCAGAAGGCGGGGGAGTGAACGCATGCTCGAGATTGGATTGACCGGAGGCATTGCGAGCGGAAAAAGCACGGTGAGCCGGATGCTCGAGGATTTGGGCTTTCCGGTGATTGATGCCGATCATTACGCGAGGGAAGTGGTCGAGCCGGGGGAAGCGGCGTACGAAAAGATCGTTGCCCATTTTGGCGAAGGCGTGTTGCACAGCGACGGAACAGTTGACCGGAAGCAGCTCGGTGCGGTTATTTTTAACAATGATATGCAGCGGAAAGCGTTGAATGCGATTGTTCATCCGGAAGTTCGCAAGAAGATGAACGCGGAGAAAGACCGGTATCGGCGCAAACAAGTTCCTGCCGTCGTACTCGATATCCCATTGCTTTTCGAAAGCCGGTTGACGAAGACCGTGGACAAGGTGCTGCTCGTTTATGTCGACGAAGTCGTACAGTTAAAAAGACTGCGGAAGCGTGACGGCTCGACGGAAGAAGAGGCGCTGAGCCGCATTCGCGCGCAAATTCCGCTGCGTGATAAAAAAAAGTTGGCCGATGCTGTCATTGACAATAACGGCACGGTTGAGGAAACGAAATCCCAATTGATCGAAATCTTGAGATCCTGGAATCTTCGGGCCTAGCGGTTCGGGGATTTTTTTTTTCGGGAAAAAGGTTGTTCACGCTTTTCTTCTTGTTGAAATATGTTATACTAATTACGAATTAATCGGATATTAGTGTGACATATATGGTGAAGGGAGATTGGCCATGCAGGCGAAAACGGCAATAAACGGTTTCGGAAGAATAGGAAGAATGGTCTTACGCAAAGCCATGACCGATCACAGATTGGACGTCGTTGCGATCAACGCGAGATATCCTTCGGATACGTTGGCGCACCTCGTAAAGTATGACAGCATCCACGGCCCTTATAACGGTGAAGTAAGAGCGGAAGAGGATGCCTTGATCATTGACGGTAAACGGATTCGCATCGTCAATTCCCGCGACCCGGAACAGTTGCCGTGGAGGGAACTTGGCGTACATCTGGTAATTGAAGCGACCGGAAAATTCCGCGATCGTGAAGCGGCCGCCGGCCATTTGCGGGCGGGTGCCGAAAAGGTGATCATTACGGCTCCAGGTAAACAGGAAGACGTAACGATCGTCATGGGCGTTAATGAAAATGAATACGACAATCAAAAACATGCCGTCATTTCCAATGCTTCTTGCACGACGAATTGTCTTGCGCCGATCGTGAAAGTGCTCGATGATCGTTTCGGCATCGAAAACGGGATGATGACGACTGTTCATTCTTATACGAACGACCAGAAAAACATCGACAACCCGCATAAAGATTTGCGCAGGGCGCGGGCTTGCGGACAATCGATCATCCCGACGACGACTGGAGCGGCTCAGGCGATCTCGAAAGTATTGCCTCATCTCGAAGGAAAGCTGACCGGCATGGCGCTCAGAATTCCGACTCCGAACGTTTCGCTCATTGACCTTGTCGTGGATTTGAAACAAACCGCAAGTGCGGAACAAATCAACCGCGAGTTCAGAAAAGCTTCGACAGGCCCGTTAAAAGGGATACTCGGGTATACAGACGAACCGCTTGTTTCGATCGACTTCAATGGCGATGAACGTTCATCGATCATTGACGCATTGTCGACGCAAGTGATTGGTGAACGGAAAGTGAAAGTGCTCGCTTGGTACGACAATGAGTGGGGGTATTCTTGCCGGGTGGTGGACCTCGCCGGATTCATCGCCGGCCATATTGCCGCCAAAGTGAAAGTGCACGCCTCTTAAACGATTGCAGTCGGTCCTCCGAACCTTTATACTTACGGTATAAAATAGAATCGAAGGTAACGGGGGAAAGGCATGGAGGTTTTCGGTACGCATGTTATCGCCGAACTGTGGAATTGCGACGAAGACAAATTAAACGACATCGGTTTCGTTGAACGAACGATGGTGCAAGCGGCGTTGAAAGCAGGTGCCGAGGTGCGGGAAGTGACGTTTCACAAATTCGCCCCGCAAGGCGTAAGCGGTGTCGTCATTATATCCGAATCCCATTTGACGATACACAGTTTTCCCGAGCACGGGTATGCGAGCATCGACGTTTATACGTGCGGGGAGAAAGTATCTCCGCATGCGGCCATCGATTTCATCGCAGAGGCATTGGAATGTCAAGATACAGAGCGAACGGAGTTGAAACGCGGCGTAAGAAATACTTCTCCATCGCCATAATGGCAAATAATGAGAACGGCTGACCGTGCCGTTCTCATTTTTTCGTTGAATTCCGCCTGTAATCTTGATATCCTAAACTAGGAAAGTTGTCCTTGCGGCAATTAAGACAGGTGGGGGTACAGTGTCGGTTAAATCAAAGCTTTCGCAGCTTTTCAGCGGACATGTTGAAACGGCCGAACATCATGTGGAAGCTGAATTGCGCACGCACTACTATAAAACGACGAAAGACCGAATGATGAAAGAATTGAACCGTATTTTCAACGAGAACGAGAGATTTGAGGTCGTCGCACAGTCTGCCGAACGAGGGGAAATTACGGTCAACGTGCACGGAAAGAAGCTGTATTATTTGGTCGTATCCGTCATCATGGTTCGACCGTTTCGCACAGCCGTAGATTTTACGGTAACTGCAAAAAGAGGAATGGATTTCGGATTCGGCCGAAAGATCATGGCCTCCTTGTACGAATCGCTCGCCCGATCGTTTGAATATATCGGTACCGGCGAAAACTAGTAACGGGGTGGAAAGAGATGCGTTGTCCGAATTGCCAGCATACCGGCAGCAGGGTTCTTGATTCGCGTCACGTGAATGAAGGACAGACGATTCGCCGTCGCAGGGAATGCGAATCGTGCCATTTTCGGTTTACGACGTTTGAAACGGTGGAACAGTCGCCGCTCGTCGTCGTTAAGAAAGAAGGAATGCGTGAGGAGTTCAGCCGCGAAAAGGTGTTGCGCGGACTGATTCGCGCTTGTGAGAAACGCCCGGTTCCGCTCGAAGTACTGGAGAACATTGTCAGTGAAGTGGAAACGGAACTGCGCAACGACGGTCAATCTGAAGTGAAAAGCGCGGAAATCGGCGAAATGGTCATGAATCGCTTGGCAGAAGTGGACGAAGTCGCCTACGTTCGATTTGCTTCTGTCTATCGGCAATTCAAAGACATCAACGTGTTCATCCAAGAATTGAGAGAGCTGTTGAAACGCGCAAATTCGTAAGAAAAGGACTTCTCGAAAAGTCCTTTTCCGTTTCTGAAGCAAAGGGGATTGCGATGAGCGAGCATTGGAAGTCGATATTGCCCGTCGACCGGTACACGGTCCGCTTGAACGGTGTCCTTCACGATTTCGACAGGAAGGTATTGACGCGCTTATACCAGCCGTTGATGGGCGCGGGCGCTTATAGTTTGTACATGACGCTTTGGAGCGAAGTGAACGAAGACGAGCTTTGGGGAGCGCAAACGACGCACCACCAATTGATGGCCGTCATGCAGCTGAATCTTCGCTCGATTTTTTATGAACGAAAAAAGCTCGAGGGCTTGTCTTTGCTCAATACATTCGTGAAAGAAGATGAAGAAGGACGCAGCTACTTGTACGAATTGGAACCGCCGCTGGATCCCGAGCATTTTTTTAACAATGACGTTCTCTCCGTCTATTTATTCAATCGCATCGGGGAGCATAAATATCGGTCGTTGAAGAGACAGTTCACGGCTCCCGCGGCCAATTTCCGGCAGTATCGGAAAGTGACGGCGTCGTTTGACGAAGCGTTTCAATCGGTGAAGCATTCTGAGCTTGTCCCGACCCACGAAATTTCCGCTGCTATTCAACCGGACGGAGAAAGGGAATGGTTGAGCAGGAAAGGCGGCCAACATGTCTCCGTTTCAAGCGAAGCGTTCGATTTCGAAGAAATGATGACGCATTTGTCCGGGTTGATTGTGCCGAAGGAAGCGATCACTGAAACGGTAAAAGAGGCGGCAGCCAAGCTGGCGTTCGTCTACAACATTACCCCGATGGAAATGAGCAAAAGAATTGAACGAGCGTTTGTAGAAGGGGGAGGTGCGTTGGAGATCGAACGGCTTCGAAAAGAAGTCGAACAATGGTACGCTTTCGAGAACGACAATACCCTTCCTTCGCTGAGTTTCCGAACGCAGCCGCTCAACCATCAGACGATGGCGAACAAGGTACCTCAGACCGAAGAAGAGAAGATTATACGTGCGTTTGAAACGTATTCTCCCGCCGAACTGCTTGAGCAAATCGCCGGCGGCGCCAAACCTGCGCTTTCCGATTTGCGCATTGTCGAGAGCATCATGTTCGAGCAAAAGCTTCCGCCCGGTGTTGTTAATGTATTAATCGATTACGTGATGACGACAAACGATATGAAATTGAATCGCAATTACGTCGAAAAAATTGCCAGCCATTGGGCGCGGAAAAAAGTGAACACAGTGGAGCAAGCGATGGCTTTGGCGAGAAGCGAGCATCGAAAATACCAAGATTGGGTGCGGCAAAAACGGCCGTCAACAGGCGGTGCTTCACGCAAGCCGAAGCGTTCGGGGCCTTTGCCAAAATGGATGACAGAGAACAAAAAGGAAACAGATAACGAGCGGCCGAATTGGGATTCTTTGCGCGAACAGCTTGAAAAGGAATTGAAACAGTTATAAAAAAGATCGGGGGGAACCGGTGATGGAATCGATCGGCGACGCGCTGCGGAAAATGGCGGGCGGGGCGGATTTTGCTTCGCGTTACGAGCACTTGAAAACCCGCGTTTTAAGCAATGAAAAAGTGAAGGCGTTTTTAAAAGCGCATCCGGAGCTTTCCGATGCGGCGGTGGACCGAGGCATCGGAAAATTGTACGAGTTCGTTCGCCAGTCGTCCGACTGCGAGCGCTGTCCAACGCTGACCGAATGCCCGAACGTGATGAAAGGCTTTCACCCCCGGCTCTATGTGCATAACGGACAAATCGAGATTCGGTATGAAGCGTGCCCGTTGAAGCGTAAAGCCGACGAAATTCGGGAGCAGCGGGAAATGTTTCGCAGCCTCTACGTGCCAAGAGAAATCACCGAGGCAAGCATGGACAAGCTGGATCTTAGCGAAGGTGAACGGCTGCAAGCGGTTCAAACGGTGAAAACGTATGTGCAACGATTTGAACCGGGGAAAACGGCGAAGGGACTGTATCTGCACGGAAGGTTCGGTGTTGGGAAAACGTATTTGCTTGGCGCCGCTGCAAACAGTTTGGCGCGCAAAAAACAAGTTCGTTCGCTGATGGTCTATACGCCCGATTTTTTCCGCGATATGAAAACGTCGATCCAAAACCAGACCGTAAACGAGAAGATCGATTACATAAAAAAAATTCCCGTATTGATTCTCGACGACATCGGGGCCGAGACGATTTCGCCTTGGATTCGCGATGACGTTCTCGGTACAGTTTTGCAATATCGGATGATGGAGAAACTGCCGACGCTTTACACGTCGAATTGGGATTATGACGAACTTGAAACGCATCTGGCGTATTCGCAAAAATACGACGCCGTCGACGATATGAAAGCGAAACGCATCATGGAACGGATTCGCCATTTGACCATCGCTGTACCCGTCGGCGGAAGCAACCGCCGAGCCAGGTAAATGAGGGAAAAATTAATCATGTTTGAAATGACAGTCCCATATAGTATACCAACTAGGTATAGGACGAGGAGGACTGTCATTTTGATTGTCATGGAAATGGGGGACCGGTTTTCGGCTCAAGGGCTGTACAACCTTCTTACCCGTTGCGCGAATATTCGCAACAAATGTTTTCGCCTTGCTGAAACGCGCATTTATATCGATTCCAACCAAGTTTCCGAACTTGCAGTCGTATTGACGGACTATGTAATCGCCACGAAAGAAGTTGATTGGCTCCGGGAACTAATCGAAAACACTTTTTATTATCAAGATCCTGACGAACAACAACAAATACTTGAGATCGCCCAGTCGATCATCCAAGGCGAAAAACCGGATTTGCCAAGGTTGAAAGATCTTTCTTCAAGAAGGGACATTCTTGTTCAGACGTTTGCCGAGTTCCTCGAACAATCGCCTGCGTTTCATTACGATTCGTTTTTGCTTTTTCGGCTCAAACGTTATCGCGATTGTCTCGAACAGTACATTGAAGTTGCGATCGACGAATATAAATTGGAGCAAGAATATCAAAATTTCGTCGAAACGTTCCGGCGCCTGCTGCGAGGACGCCCTTTTCATTGCAGAGAAGTTCATCTCGTGTATGAGAATGACTTCGCTTTATACGATGAATGTTATCGGCGAATCAACGAACGAGCGCTGCGGGAAAGTTTTCATAATATCTTGAGGCAAGGGGCGGGGGTTGAAATCGAGCCGTCGGTGCTCATTACCCTCATTGCTCTGTCGCCGGAGACGATTTATTTATATACCGAACAATTGCAGGCCGGCATGGTGAAAACAATTGAAAACGTGTTTCAAGAACGTCTCGTCGTCCGCCCGGAACTGTCCTTGCCTTTTCACTCTTGATTTTTTCCGCAAAACTTTCTATAATAACGTACATACTCCCAATAGGAAAAGTGATGATAAGGACAAGGGTTTGATGGTCCGGTTTTCAGAGAGGGAAGGCAAGGCTGCAACCTTCCTAACGCGGAATTCAAGCTCACCCCCTTTGAACTCCGGCGGGGAAACGACAGTATCCGTCGGCGGGACAACCGTTATTTGGATCATGAGCCGTACAAGGATCATCCTTGTGCAGGAAATCAGGGTGGAACCGCGAGCAACGCTCGCCCCTTTCGGGGCGGGCGTTTTATTTCTTTTAAAGGAGAGTGAATGAGATGTCCGAACAAGTGCAAATTACGTTTCCCGACGGTGCCGTAAAAGCATTCCCCCGAGGAGTGACGACGGCGGAAATCGCCGGATCAATCAGTTCCGGATTGAAAAAGCAGGCGGTTGCCGGGAAATTCAACGGTGAACTCGTCGATCTTCATCGTCCGCTCGAGGACAGCGGGAAGATCGAAATCATTAAACTCGATTCCGAAGACGGACTGGAAGTGATGCGTCATACGGCGACGCACGTTATGGCGCAAGCAGTTAAGCGTCTGTATAACGACGTGCATCTCGGCGTTGGTCCGGTCATTGAGGAAGGCTTTTATTACGACATTGAGATGCCGGAATCGCTGACACCGGACGATCTCGAAAAAATTGAAAAAGAGATGAAGAAAATCATCGACGCGAATTATCCGGTCCAACGCAAGGAGGTGCCGCGGGAAGAAGCGGTCGCGTTGTACAAAAAAATCGGCGATCCGTTGAAGCTTGAGCTGATCGAGGCGATTCCGGAAGGGGAAACGGTCACGATTTATGAGCAAGGCGAATTTTTCGATTTGTGCCGCGGTCCGCACTTGCCTTCGACGGGGAGGATTAAAGCGTTCAAATTGCTCAGCATTGCTGGTGCGTATTGGCGAGGGGACAGCGACAACCAAATGTTGCAGCGCATTTACGGTACGGCGTTCGCGAAAAAGTCGCAGCTTGACGACCATTTGAAAGAACTTGAGGAGCGGAAAGAGCGCGATCACCGCAAACTGGGCAAACAGTTGGAGTTGTTTGCAATCTCTCCGGAAATCGGGCAAGGGTTGCCAATCTGGCTGCCAAAAGGGGCGACGGTTCGCCGCATCATCGAGCGTTACATTGTCGATCTTGAAGAACAGCTCGGCTACCGCCACGTGTATACCACTCATTTGGCAAACGTAGAATTGTACAAGACAAGCGGCCACTGGGACCATTATCAAGATGACATGTATCCGGTAATGAAAGTGGATAATGAGGAGCTTGTGCTGCGACCGATGAACTGTCCGCACCACATGATGGTGTACAAGAACGATTTGCACAGCTACAGGGAGCTTCCGATTCGCATTGCCGAGCTCGGAACGATGTACCGGTACGAAATGTCGGGAGCGCTTGCCGGTTTGCAGCGCGTCCGTTCGATGACGCTCAATGACTCGCACATTTTCTGCCGTCCGGATCAAATGAAGGACGAGTTCATCAATGTCGTGAAGCTGATCCAGAAAGTGTATCGCGATTTTGGCATTGAAGATTATTATTTCCGCCTCTCCTATCGCGATCCGGCTGACAAGAAGAAATACGTCGACAACGACGAAATGTGGGAAAAGGCACAAGCGATGCTGAAGGAAGCCATGGATATGCTCGAACTAGACTACATGGAAGCCGAAGGCGAGGCGGCGTTTTACGGACCGAAACTTGACGTGCAAGTCCGTACGGCGCTCGGCAAAGACGAGACGCTTTCGACGGTACAGCTCGATTTCCACATGGCAAACCAATTCGATTTGTCCTACATCGGGGAGGACGGGAAAGAACATCGCCCGGTCATCGTTCACCGCGGCGTCGTGTCGACGATGGAACGCTTTGTCGCTTTCTTGATCGAAGAATACAAAGGAGCGTTTCCGACGTGGCTCGCCCCTGTTCAAGCAAAAGTAATTCCAGTCGCTGCCCGCGCGCACCTCGAATACGCCCGAAAGGTGCAAGAACAGTTAAGGAATGCCGGTGTCCGCGTGGAAGTCGACGAGCGCGACGAAAAAATCGGCTATAAAATTCGCGAAGCGCAAACGAAAAAAATCCCGTACATGCTCGTTGTCGGCGATCAAGAAATCGAAAGCGGCGCCGTCAACGTCCGCAAATACGGCGAACAAAAATCGGAAAGCGTGGCGTTGGAGCATTTTGTTGGAAACATCAAGCAAGAAATCGATGATCGCATCGTATGAATCAGAGGAGAGTCGTATCCAAGGATACGGCTCTTTCGTTTACGTGCGTCTGAATGCGGGAAAGGAGTAAAAAAAACATAGGGTGGGGCATGCCGTGAAAACGAATGCGTTTTACCGAATCTACAAAATCGTTTCGATGGCCGTCCTTTTTTTGTTTCAGGTGATCTGGTTCGAAAAGCGTCATCGGATTTGGAACGAGAAAAGTGAGACAGACTGGGAAAATTTAATGAAGCGGCAAGCAGTCACGTATAAAAATACGGCGATTGAACTGGAAGGGTTGTTGATTAAACTCGGTCAATTCATGAGCGCCCGGGCCGACTTGCTTCCGCGGCCGTTCATCGACGAACTCGAAGGGCTCGTCGACAAGGTTCCGTCTTTGCCGTGGAAAGAGGCGAAAGAAACGCTTGAACGCTCATGGGATTGTCCTTACCGTGAACTCTTAAGTGAAATCGGTGAACAGCCGGTCGCTTCAGCTTCTATCGGGGAAGTGTACAAAGGGCGTTTGTACGACGGATCGGAAGTGGCGGTGAAAATTCAGCGGCGGGAAGTCGCAAAAATCATGCATATCGATTTTAAAGCGGTTCGGATCGTCGTTTGGCTCATCAAACGCTTGACTTCGTTCGGGAGAAAGATGAATATCGACGGTGTGTTTCGTGAACTCGTCGAGGTTACGCAAGCGGAACTCGATTTTCGTAAAGAATTGGAGAATGCGGCCTATTTCCGGGAGGCGTTTGCGGAAAATGAGTCCGTATACATCCCGAGGTGTTACGAACAATACAGTACGAAAATGGTGCTCGTCATGGAATGGGTAGACGGTGCGCGCGTTTCTGATCGTGATTATTTGCAAAGGTACCGTATCGATGCTGATCGGCTCGTAAACACGGTAATTGAATGTTTTTTGAAACAGATTCTCGAACTCGGAAAATTTCATGCCGACCCGCATCCCGGGAACATGCTCGTTCAAGCGGACGGCACGCTCATTTTAATCGATTTCGGGATGGTGAGCACCATCCGGCGCTCCGACGTAAAATCGATGGTTTCCCTTATTCAAGGACTGCTTTTCGAAGATTTCGGCAAAGTGTTCAAAGCGATGAATGAACTCGGATTTCTGCTCGCTTCTGCAGACGAAAGGGAGCTTGAGAACGGCATTCGCACTTTGCTGGATCTTTACGGGAACCGTGCCGGCAAAATGATGAACAAAGAGTTGCTCGAAGAAATTTTAACGGAAATCACGGAATTCATCCATCGGCAACCGATTCAAATGCCGAGTGAATTTGCCTTTCTCGGCAGGGCGGTATCCGTGTTAATCGGCGTATTGTATCGCGTCACTCCGGAAATCGATTTTGTCGAAAGCGCACGTCCCGTTTTGCTTAAATGGATGGATCGCCACCACTCCATGCGTGAGACGGCGGCCGATTACGTGAAAGACTGGACGAAACCGCTCGTGGAATTGCCGGCTTCCTTGCAAGCTTTTTTGTTGGCGCCTTCCCGCCGCATCGATTGGGAAAAACGAAAAACACGCGAACGTTACAAGCACGAAATGTTCATGAGCGGCAAACGGTTTGCGGGCACGACTTTTTTACTCAGCCTCACCGCATTGTTCGCGGCAAAGCTTGTTCATGCAGGAACGTTGTCCGCTGGATGCGGGGGGGTCGCTGCGGCTGCGTGGGTTTATTACGTCGTTCTGTCGGTGCGGCAGTCAAGATGGTGTCGCAAGGTTCGCGATGAAAACAACTAATCGGTGCAGGTTTGACATTACGATGCTCGCGTGATAAGATTGTACACGAATTTAAATATCCTTGAACCAAGCAGAAGCACCCGCTTCTCACCTGACTGACGCCCTTCGCGGTTGTCGGCTGGTACCGAACGATCGTACGATAGAACAAGTGTGGGTGTTGTATGCACTCACGCTTTTTTTGTTCGGATAGACAGCGGTGAACATCGAATCGGAGGTGGCTTATAATTAGTAAGGATATGATTGTGAATGAGGGCATTCGTGCCCGCGAGGTCCGTTTGATCGGACCGAACGGTGATCAAGTCGGAATCAAGTCGAAAAGAGAGGCTCTCGAGATGGCGCGCAACGCCAACTTGGATCTCGTCATGGTGGCTCCTAAGGCAAAACCGCCGGTTTGCCGGATCATGGATTACGGAAAATACCGCTATGAACAGCAAAAGAAAGATAAGGAAGCGCGGAAGAAACAAAAAACGATCACCGTTAAAGAAATTCGCCTAAGCCCGAAGATTGAGGAACACGACTTCAACACAAAGCTGCGCAATGCGCGGAAGTTTCTCGAGAAAGGCGACAAAGTGAAGGCGAGCATCCGTTTCCGCGGACGGATGATCACACACTCGGAAATCGGACGCGACGTATTGCTTCGCATGGCCAAAGAATGTGATGATCTTTCCGAGATCGAGCACAAGCCGAAAATGGACGGACGAAGCATGTTTTTGATTCTTGCGCCGACAAGCGACAGCAAAGACAACTAACATGAGCATGGCTGCCAATCATTAATGCAGTTGGCCAAACGGAATAGGAGGGTACAAACATGCCGAAAATGAAAACGCACAAAGGGGCCGCGAAACGTTTCAAAACGACCGGAAGCGGAAAAGTGAAGCGCAATCATCGCGATTCCAACCACTACTTGAGAAACAAATCGCCGAAACAAAAGCGGAACAATCGTCATGGTGCACTTGTGGCGAAAAGTGACGAGAAAAACATTAAAGAATTGCTGAACAGCTAAGAGGAGGTTAGATCGATGCCAAGAGTTAAAGGTGGATATGTAACGAGACGCCGTCGTAAAAAAGTGCTGAAGTTGGCAAGAGGCTATTTCGGCGCAAAGCATAAATTGTTCAAAGTAGCGCAACAGCAAGTATTTAAATCGATGCAGTACGCTTACCGCGATCGTCGCCAGCGCAAGCGCGACTTCCGTAAGTTGTGGATCGCGCGGATCAACGCAGCGGCGCGCAACAACGGCATTTCCTACAGCCGTTTGATGTACGGGTTAAAACAAGCCGACGTACAAATCAACCGAAAAATGCTCGCCGACCTTGCCGTTCACGACGAAAAAGCTTTCGCTGAGCTGGCAAACAAAGCAAAGGAAAAATTAAACGCGTAACCTTGAACGAAATGCTGACTGGACCGGTTGTTAACGAACGGTCCAGTCAGTTTTTCTATGCGCTCTATGCATGACATCGTCCGGCGATCTTATGATTGGGTACCGCGGTCCTGTCATAAAGGCTCGTCTTATGTCATATTATAGGATCGAGAGGAGGCGTTCCGGATGGATAAGGTGTCCGCGGTGTTCGTCCATCTTTTGCAAACGAGCGGGATGTTTGCTCCATTCGCTTTTATCTTGCTTCATCTTGCCCGGCAATTTGTCTTCGTCCCGGTCAGTTTGATTTGCATGATCGGCGGCGTTTTTTTTGGCGCGGTGTACGGAACGGTTTATTCAGTCATTGGACTGACCTTGGCCAGCATTTGTTTTTATTTTTTTTTCAAAAGATCTCCGGCTTTTTTCAAGAAACTCGGCAAGTGGAAAAAGAAAGCGTTCAGAAACCGTCGTCCGTTGTCTTTCGGGCAAATGGCGATTTTGCGGTTGATTCCTTTCGTTCACTTTCATCTCATTTCGCTCTGCATCATCGAAGCGGCTTCCGGTTTTAAGGACTACACGAAGCATTCTTTCTACGCCAACGTCCCGCTCGCGTTTTTTTATACGGCTTGCGGCCAATGGATCGGCCGTTTGTCGCCGGAAACGATCCTTGTTGTGTTCGCGGTCCTTTTCGTTCTGTTTTACTTGTTGCGGAAGCGTGAATGGATCGTAAAGTGGGATGATTTTTTTCATTACGAAAAGGCTTCTTAGCCTGACGGAGCGCTGCCGGAAAAGGTATCGAGCGCATTACAAACAACCTTGCTTCAAACGGAATCGTACGGAGACCGTTGAGGCAAGGCTTTTTTGATTTGATCGGAAATCGGGGATCGGAACTTTCGGTTGTTCGCATTTCGAGCGGGACGTTAAGGGTCAGGGAAAATCAGAAGTGACTTATGTGTTTTCTCGCAACCTTACGGGCTGGGCCAAATTTCAGCGATGTTTTAAAAAATCGTCGACCGGGCTTTGCCATTCGATGTCGGCATGCGGGTAGATGGCGTAAATTTCTTTTTCGATCGCATAAAAGTCTTCTCGCTGCAACCCGAACAGGCTTCCCGCGTCGACGATTCGCATGATGATTGATGAGACGACGAACGCGTTCTCTGAGTTCCCGACATACTTCTCTCCTTCAAAATCTACGCCCTTATAAGTGATAAACATGTTTTTCCTTGCATCTTTCGGGTCGTCCAGCATGGAGAATTGTTTCTTCCGCCGGGCCGCTTCCCATTTGCGTTTCGGATCTTTCGCGTATTTCCAGGCGCTGTATACGAGGATGGCCAAGGCGGACAAGAACAGCAAACGAAACATCCATACGATCAATGGAAGTCACCTCGATTTTATGAGCTTCACACGAACAAAAAGATGCCCGATTCTCTATACTTACGAATCCGCACGTAAAAAGTTTCGGTCGATGTTATAATGAATGTACAATCTTTCGGAAAGGACGACAAGGGATGAACGGATTGGACGTAAAACGGTTGTTGCAGATGCAAGCCAAACTGGACGACCATATTGAGCGGGAACACGGGCTCAAAGAAGTGGACACGACGGAAGAAAAACTGCTTGCTCTGCAAGTGGAACTTGGGGAACTGGCGAACGAAACGCGCTGCTTCAAATTTTGGAGCTTGAAACCAGCTTCGGATCGCAATGTCATTTTGGAAGAGTACGTGGACGGCCTTCATTTTATTTTATCGCTCGGTCTTTCTTTCGCTTACGATTGGAAGCCTGAATCGGTTGAGGGCGAGGAAACGCTCGTTTCGGCATTTTTGCGAACGTTCGAACGCATTGCCGCATTCCGGAACGCGCCGACGGAACACCATTACAACGTATTGTTTTCAACTTACTTAATGCTCGGCGAGCAGCTCGGTTTTTCCGGAGTCGATATTCAATCGGCTTACGAAGATAAAAACGCGACCAATCACGAAAGACAAGAACAAGGATACTAAGTTTTGTACGTACATACGACGGAAAGGGGAATCGTCTTGGACAGCCAGATGCGAATGTTAAAGGATTTGACGGATGCGATCGGCGTTTCCGGAAATGAACGCGATGCGCGGGAAGTGATGAGAAAATATATTGAACCGTACGTGGATCACGTGGAAACGGACAATCTCGGAAGCTTGGTGGCGGTAAAAAAAGGGCGGGTCGACGGGCCGAAAATCATGATCGCCGGACATCTCGACGAGGTCGGGTTTATGGTGACGCAAATCGACGAAAACGGCTATTTGCGGTTTCAAACGATCGGGGGATGGTGGTCGCAAGTGATGCTTGCGCAGCGCGTCGTGGTGCAGACGAGCGATCATGGCGAAGTGCCGGGCGTGATCGGCTCGAAACCGCCGCACATACTATCTTTGGAAGCACGCAAGAAAGCGGCGAATATGGAGGACATGTTCATTGACGTCGGGGCGGAGGACCGCGCGGAAGCCGAGGCGTTCGGTATCCGTCCAGGCGACTCGATCGTGCTGGCACCGCAGTTCACGGTGATGAAAAACGAGAAATACCTTGTCAATAAAGCGTGGGACAATCGGATTGGGTGTGCACTTGCGATCGACGTATTGAAAAACTTGCAAGGCGTCGATCATCCGAATGTCGTGTACGGGGTTGGAACGGTGCAAGAAGAAGTGGGATCGAGGGGGGCAAAAACGTCGGCGCGGTTGATTGGACCGGATATCGGTATTGCTGTCGACGCCGGCGTAGCCGGCGATGTTCCGGGCATCAGCGAGAAAGATGCGATGGGAAAATGCGGGAAGGGTCCGCAAATCGTCATGTATGAAGCGACACTCATTTCCCATAAAGGGTTGCGCGATTTTGTCACCGGCCTAGCCGATGAAATGGGCATTCCTTTCCAATACGACGTGATTAAAGGCGGATTTACTGACGGCGGGGCGATTCATTTGACGGCGGCCGGCGTTCCGGCGCTCACGCTCTCCGTTCCGACGCGGTATTTGCATACCGGCGCCTCAATGCTGAACACGGATGATTACGTTCAAGCGGTTCGTCTCGTGACCGAACTCGTGAAACGGCTTGATGCGAAAACCGTGCATGAAATCACGTACGCTTAACAGACGAAGTCGGTGTCACCAAAAGCCTGGTTTTTGGTGACACCTTGATTATGAAATTATCGCTCACCTGTGTGCTTATTTTCTTTAAAAATCCAGTTTTCCGATGAAATCGCGCATGAGAAGCGTTATCTTGCGAAACTAAGCGAATTCCAACGCTGATTTTCACTTTTTAAGGAAAATAGCGTTCCTAGTGATCGATGCGCGCCTAGCGAAGCTAGGCATAACTAGCCGGTGGAAGTCCGGTCGAGGTAAGGGTCAAGCCGCCTCGTAGCTAGCAGGCAGGCATGGGAGAAATCCGATGATCTGAAGCCCTGCGAAAAGCGATGCCCTGC